>JAZNEO010000062.1:0-2524 GCA_045588685.1 Candidatus Avelusimicrobium sp.
ACCACAGTTCCGTCGGCCCCGTGGGACGGCATGGTAATCCAATCTCCTATTTTGAGCAGTTTATTGCTGGCTAATTGAATGCCGGCTGCAAACCCCAAAATCGGGTCTTTGAAAATCAACATAAACACCGCCGCCGCAGCGGATAAACCGGTAATCACATACATAGGTCTTTTACTGGTGATGACGGAAATGATGACTAGTACAGCCAGTAAAATAATCACAATTTTAATTGCTTGAAATACGCCACGCAAAGGCACTTTGGGGTTTTTGCCGTATAAATAATCGACCACATTGACCGAAGAAACCAAAAGCCCCATTACACAAATGATGCCGTAAATCCCTACTACACGCCCTATAATTCCGTGCAACACTGCCCCCTCCAGCGGCATAAAAAATGGGTAGGAGTGAAACGCGATTACCGCCGAAAGAGTGAACCCCAATGCATCCAGCACGTAAGAAGCGCGCAAGGCTTCGGTTAAGCGCGGCCACCGATTGTGAATAAAGGACCATCCCAAGAAAAAATGCGCTATCCATTTCAAAATCCTCGCTACCAAATAAGTAAGCAACACCAAGCCAAGAATAGCGATACATTCCGCCAAGACAATGCGCATTTTATCAGATAAAAAAGAAACGGACATTAACCAAGCCGCAATCCAATTACTCAACATATTTATCTCCTGTAGTTTCAGCGTAAAAAAGTTACTATAATAAAGTGTATGAAAAAATTTCTTTTCTTGGCAATAATCTCCTTAGCCGGTTGCTACGCGCCGCTGAATAATTCCGGCGTAAGCACCAACAAAGCTTGGCTGGAAATTCCCGCCAAGAAAACGGATTTTGAAGGAAAACAATACGACTCATGCTACCAGTTCAACGTGCATTTTGTGCCGGCCGAAGCGGAAGTGGCTTTAGACGGACAAAAAGCCTGTATACACAGCTGTTGTTGGCGCAGTGATCAGTCTGAAGTCGTGTGGGATTTTAATAAAGATTTTGAGAAAAATCTACGCTTTTACGGACGCGCCGAACGTTATACGCCGGAAAAAATTACCTTACAAATTACCCATTCCAATTTACTCAATACCACCGCGGTACACGTCTCACCGCGGGGCGCTATCAGTGCCAACGGAACGGTAAAATTAAAACACAAAACTGTAGAAGACCCGGCCCGCTTGGCTCAAATAGAAAGCCAAGCCCGTCAATTACAAGCGCGCCACAATGCGTGGTTAAGTGATCAGCAGATTGAAGAAGATACGACGGCAGAATTTCCTTCAGAGGCGGCCTTACAGCGGGCAAAAAATTTAGTACAACGCGCCCAAGAAACTAAGATAGACCGCTATTTCTATCAAGTCAATCAAGCATATCGTAAAAAGGGATATATTTTTCTGGTAAGCCAACGCATTTACCAAGCCGCTCCATTGGCTGATGGCACGTTTCGCGTAGCCTGTTATGCCAAAGTGCAAAGCGGAGCCTCGGCCGATCAGTTGGAAAACAGAACTCTCAGTTGCGGGGTATGGAGAGCAGACACCGCACAGGAAACCGTTTCCCCCCTAGATGCCCGCGCCCGCCAAATCAAAGTCTTGCAATAATTTATTTCAAATACTGCGGGTCACAGGCAATACCGCGAGAAGCACATTTAGGAACGGAAGCTGGACAATGCTGTCCACAACAACAAGACGTTTCATCATAGTAATCGGACCAGCTACTTGATGCACCATATCCTTGGCAGGCACCCGCTTCATTGGCATAACAAATTCCACCATTTTTAAAATAGCTTCCAAAACAATTTCCGCCACCGCCATTTCCAACGCAAATACCACCAGTATAAGTTGATTGATATCCACAATAGGCTGTCGATCCTTCACATATGACTACCCCCTCTATATTATTGCTGCCTCCTGTACATTGTGTTCCTCCGGTACGAGAAATACATGTACTACCCGGCTTCATAATAAGACTATTACAACCATACCGTCCTGATTCTAACGTTGTTTCACAAGTTCCCCCTGCTTCAATTGTCTTATTGTTGCAGCTACCACTGTCCCCTATACATACAGCTTCAGCCCCTACTGCTCCCACTCCAGTATATGCACATTTATCTTGTCCGGCGATAGCTGACATACCTAACGCCTCACAACGACTGGATGCATCTTTGTAACATTTCGTCTTACTGCTACTCCACGATCCGCTAGCATCCCCACAAGTTGCTCGCGTAACCGCTTGATCTAACAAATACCTTTCATGTCCACCATCTGAGGTTAATTCCTGTCCGCCCAGTAGTTTTCCGCAAAGTCTGTTGGCGCGCTCATCTCCGGTAAGTGCTTCACAATGTAGTTGTCCGGCAAATTTCGGATTGTCATCTAAGTAACTGGCTAAACGCACATTGGCCAGTTTGCTATTTGTCACTCTGATTACATTTGGGTCAGAGGTGTTATTGGGAGTGATTAAGTTAAATGTTAAATCATTATTCTCCATCGTCACGTCTAAATTAGCCATTTCACTCGTATATTCTCCGTTGCTCATTTTAATG
>JAZNEO010000063.1:0-3466 GCA_045588685.1 Candidatus Avelusimicrobium sp.
GGACGAAGGAGTCGTTTTGGTAGATTTTTGGGCACCGTGGTGCGGCCCGTGTAAGATGTTAGGGCCGGTCGTGGAAGAATTGGCCCAGGAGTATGCGGGCAGAGTAAAAGTTTGTAAATTAAATACCGATGAGGGACCGCAAACCAGTGCGAAGTATGCGATTACCTCTATCCCTACTATTATTTTCTTTAAAAAAGGAGAAGTGGTAGCGCAGTTATCCGGTTTACAAGCTAAGGCAGCCTTGCAAGAAAAATTGAACTCTTTGTTGTAACAATGGGAGATTTTATGAAACGCGTATTGTTGGGATTGTGTCTTTCTTTAGTGACTGTGGGAATAATCGCTGCAACCCCTTATAGTAAACAAGAATATCTCACGGATGTGTTTAGCGGGCGGGAAATGTCGCCCCAGCTCTATGAGGCGTTTGTGCGCATCCCTTATTTGCTGCGAGAACAAAAGCAACTTAAGGCGCGTGGTTTTGATTTAACGGAAGACCAACAAGAAGCATTTAAGAAATATCAGCAAGAAGCAAAAGGGGTAAAAGTGGTATTAGTCGGATACACGACGTGTGAGCCTTGTTTTCAGCTGTTTAATCTGTTAGACCGAGAAGAAGAAAATAATAGATGTTTACTAGAGCAATGGGAAGAACAAGGAACTGAATTCTTTATACTTGATACTAGTAAAGAAAGAGGGAGACAGTACGCTGAAGATAGTTTGATGTTTGTATGGAATATTCGTTCTGTTCCTGTATTATTCGTACTCAAAGACGGGTGGCCGGTAGCTCGATTAGAAGGATACCACAGAAGCAAATCGGATGAAATCGTGCGGGTTTTAAAAGAGCAAATTGCACTGGCCAAATAATCCTTGTAAACTGTTTTATGTCCTCGGAAAGCTCTCCTACTTTCTTTTTGATTGATGCGCATGGTTTTTTACATCGCAATTACCATGCGTTACCTAAATTGTCCACATCCACCGGCCAAGAGGTGGGGGCGTTGTATGGTTTTGCGCGGTGGCTGGCTAAATTACTACAAGAAAAAAAACCGGCTTACGTGGCCGTTTGCTTTGATTCAAAAGGCGGTTGCTCCCGCAGAAAAAAACTGCTTCCTACCTATAAAGCAAATCGTAAAAAACCGGAGGATGCACTGGTCAGCCAGCTAAGTCTGGCTCGTGATATGGTGCGTGATATGGGGCTTGCGGTGGTGGCACAAGAAGGAATTGAGGCAGATGATCTAATGGCTTTCTTGGCTTTACAAGCACAGCAACAACATATTCCGAGCGTGCTGGTTACTTCCGATAAAGATGTTTATCAATTTTTAAGTCCGCTGATTTCGGTTTGGCCTTCCGGCGGAAAAGAGGGAATTAAAGGGCCGGAGGCGGCAGAAGAAAGATTTGGTGTGGCACAAACATTTTTGCCCGATTATTTTTCCATTGTAGGAGATAGTGCCGATAATGTGCCCGGCGTAGCCGGAGTGGGTCCGAAGACTACCGTGGAGTTAATTCGTACTTTTGGTCATCTGGAAGACATTTTAAGAGCCGCTCAAAACGATGACCCTCGTATCAAACCGGCCTTGGCCAAAAAACTGCGCGAGCAAGAAGGAAATGCGCTGTTGTCTAAACAATTAGTGGTGCTAGATCCTTCGTTGAACATGCCTTTTAACTTGACTGCCTACCAAGTACAGACGCCCGATCCGGCCCGTTTGGAGGCTATGTGTGCACGCTACGAATTCAAGAATTTATTGCCGGCTTTTAAATCTGCTGATGTGGCGGTTTCCCAACAATTGCCGACAGACTTGTTTACGGAGAAACATTTTTCTTCTCTTTCTCTTAAAGAAATCTTGGAGTTGGCAAAGACTTCAGCCAAGATAGGTTTGTATGTAGAAGATGAACATCTGTTGCTCTCCATTTCTGCAAGTCAGTATGCCGTACTCCCGGTGGCGGAGATACAGCCGTGGGAACTAAAAGAATTACAACGTCTAGTATTTGATGATGCTATATTAAAAATAGGGTATGACTTAAAGTTTACCCTGCGGGAATTGCAAGTCTCACTGGATGGACGAATGATTCATTGTTTTGATGAGCGTTTGGCACGTTATATGTTGGACCCGTCGGGAGATTTAAGCCCCGTCGGTACTATTGCTCATTATTTTTCAGCTCTAATTAATCAAGAAGATTCCATTGCGCGTTTGGCAGAATATAATACCTATTTTTTTGCTTTGCACGAAAAATTGGAAGCAGAACTAAAAGCAAAGCAAATGTGGGATCTGTACCAAACCTTAGAGCTTCCCCTGATGACCGTGCTGGCCGATATGGAACATACCGGCATGAAGGTAGATTGCGCTTGGCTGGAAAGTTTTAAAATTCTGCTAGAACAGGAAATAGGGCAATTGCAAAGCAGTATTAATAAAACAGCCGGTGCTCCCATTAACATCCACTCCACGCGCCAACTGGGGCAGCTTTTGTTTGAACAATTAGCGCTTCCTCCTGTAAAGAAAACGAAAACGGGATATTCTACTGATGAAGAAGTTTTACAACAAATTGCATCTTTGCATCCGGTGGTGCAACAAATTTTAGAATATCGTGCGGATGCAAAATTGAAAGGGACGTACGTAGATAATTTGTTATTGATGGCAGATGAACAAGAACGGGTACATTCCTACTTAGACCAAACGGGTACGGTAACAGGACGGCTTTCCAGTTCTGCCCCCAATTTGCAGAATATTCCGGTGCGTACGGAAAAAGGACGGCAATTGCGCCGTGCTTTTTGTGCGGGTCCGGGGAATGTACTGCTTAGTATTGACTACTCTCAGATTGATTTGCGTGTACTGGCTCATGAAAGTAATGATCCTGTTTTAGTACAGGCGTTTTTGGATGGGGGAGATATCCATACGCAAACGGCTGCTCAAATTTTTAATGTGATGCCGCTGATGGTAACAGATCAAATGCGCTCTAGCGCCAAAGCGGTTAATTTTGGTATCATTTATGGACAGGGACCTTTGGGTCTCTCCCAAGCCTTGCATATCCCCATGCGGCAAGCCAAAGAATATATCGATCAATATTTCCATCATTTTCAAGGAGTTCGTCGTTGGATAGATGAAAATGTGGCATTAGCAAGGCAAAATGGTTTTGTTAAAACGATGTTTGGTCATATCCGATATTTACCGGAGTTTAACATGGGCGTGGCAAGTATGGCTTCTTTTGCACAACGCGCAGCCATTAATACTATCGTACAAGGCGGATCGGCCGATATCATTAAAAAGGCCATGGTAGATATTTTTGAAGTATTGCGTAATACTCCTGTCAAAATGATTATGCAGGTACACGATGAGTTAATTTTTGAAGTACCGGAAAAAGAAGTGAAGTTTTTGACCTATCAGGGCATCAGCGCATGGGACAGTGTGGGACATATGCAGCTGATCGCCGCATTGGAGGATGCGTTTGACATCATGTTCGACATGGATGATATCATCGA
>JAZNEO010000064.1:0-9075 GCA_045588685.1 Candidatus Avelusimicrobium sp.
CCATATACAGTTGCTCCTGTCACGATACCGCCATAGCCCACAATTTGGCGGCCGCCTTCTGATATAGTGGCACCTGTTTCTGTGGCACGATATACAGATTGTACACCCCCACCAGAAACTACGGTCTGATATCCACTGCCCAAATTAGTGGCCACACCCGATAAAACCATACTGGCATTCCCTAGCACTTGCGTAGAGGTAGCGATTCCGCCGCCTTCGACAATTTGTGACCCTCCATTAGACAAAACGGTTCCCCAAGTACTACCATAATTTCCAACAACTTGTGATCCTCCGGAATGGATAGTAGCAGAATATGCCCAAGCTTTATCGGTTGAGTTTCCGCTTACATATTCCTTTCCGCCGTCATAAACAGAGGTAAAAAACGAACTCCCACCACCAGCAATGGTAATATGGCCCCCACTGTTTACCACAAAACTGCTAAAAACATCTCCACTATTGGCAATATATCCAGTTGCTGAGCTATTAGGCACCACATATCCACTCCATGTCTCCGCATATGCCGGCAAAGCCATGTTTTGCGCTAACATGGCAGCCATTGTGCCCGTGTACACAATACGCTTCCCGCCTTCGACAATACGGCTGTAATGAGCCATAAAACCACAGCTGCTGGAAAGCAAATACTCACTGGTAAGTGCTGCCCGGCTGGCGCACCATTCGTGTTCCAAATTTATAATACATGAACTGACGGGAATATTTTGATGTTTTTTCATTTTTTCTTATCCTTATTAGGCGGTGTTAAGCGCAAATCCGCCATCAATCTTTTGATATGGCCAATAACTTGTTTGCCCGTAATCAAACGGGTGCATTCATACTGACGATCTGTATTTTTAAACTTTGGACACCAAAAATAGTCATAGTGGTCAAAGTTTTCATTTACATCATCCCAACAGCCTTTACAGCCGTGGGTACTATATACACGGTACGGTGTAAAAAATTCACAAATGGGTAAGGTAAATCCGCTAATCATAATTACCGGCGTATGAGCACACCATGCCAGCCACGAAAGACCCGAAGAAAGCCCAATAAAGAAGTCTGCATGTTCCAAGAGGGCAATCCGCTCTTGCAGTGGTTTTTGCCCTGTAAAGTCTTCCAGTCCCTGCGGCATACGGTTCCATACAAAACCGGAACCTACTATGGGTTCTTTATCAATGCACAATACGCGATAGCCCATTTCCTTCAAGTAAGCAATTACTTGCTCCCAGCCATAGCCATTATTCCAAAATTTAGCTTGTGAGCTGGATTTTGTGGCCACTACCACATAGCGTTCCTTAATCGTTCGCTTATTTCCTAAACGCACGCGCGGAGCCTCTTCTCTGGGGTCCACTCCTAAAATATATCCTGCTGTTTTGTGGAGTCCTACTTGACGGAAATCGAACGGTTGGTCTATGTTATTACCTCGGAAAAATAGTCCCATACGGTAAGAAGCATAGGGTTTTTGGAAGCGCACTTTTTTCGTGGGTAAATGGGTGAAAAATAAATTAGGATACTGTGCTTCAAAAATTTCTGCCATCGGTTTAGCCATGGTAATTTCCGTCGCGCATTGGTGTTTTTCTTGAAAACGATGTGCGTAGGTCATCCAACCAATTGTGTCGCCTAAAGTCCCCACCGGAAAATTGATTTGTACTTCTTTTCCTTTCAAATCCATGGTATGATTGAGAATCGGTTCGGTCTGGCCTTGTATCCACACTTTTAAACGGAAGGGAATATAATACTTTTTGGCACTTAATACCCATCCTTCTTCCGTGTCACAAGCAAAAATAATATTATCGCTTTCATCATCCTCAATTTGCACGTGCCATTTGCCTTTGGGTAATAAAATACGCGCTCCGTCGTTAAAATCATACCGGATACCCATGGGACCCTCTTGGGTAGGAATAGCCGGAACAGGTACTTGGAAAGGATTGTAAGGTTGATTTTTACCTGCCGTATTGACAGAGCCGGTCACATCTTGCGGAGCCGCAACAGCGGAACTTACTTGTGCAGTGCCTTGCGGAGGGACCGAAGATTGACCCGAAGTCCCTGAGGTAATAACAGCCGAATTTTGGGCAGTATTTACCTTCTGAGAATCAGTGTTTTGAGGCACAGCAGATGCAGATGTATTTTCAGGCATAAAATTCCCTTAAACAATTAAAAATAGTTTTCTACGTACGCGAGGAAAGCCCCGCTCCCTTTATGATACAAGAATTTTGGGATTTTGTCTATAGAAAATTTCAAGAACCGAAAGATGATTATTTATTGCGTGGGTAACTTAGTAGAGCAAGAACGAAGTTCCCGGGGGAAATAGGACGAAAAAAAACGGAGAGGGAGGGATTTGAACCCTCGATACAGGAGTTAACCTGTATGGCGGTTTAGCAAACCGCTGCCTTCAGCCTCTCGGCCACCTCTCCTAAACAAGCTGTCTTATACCTCAAACAGCTTATATTATTATAACAAAAATTTGTCTATTCGTTCTAATTTTTCTCAACTGCTACATTGTGTCCAATTAGAAATTACTGAATTTAACAAATTTATTTTCGTACGCTTCAAAAGCTTCTTGTAGGACCTTAACGGCTGTGTCTTTATCAAAAATTTTTTCCACAACCACAGTTTTATTTTCTAGCTTTTTATAATCTTCAAAAAAGCTCATGATTTCAGATACCAAATGCTCCGGAAGTTCGGATATATTACGATAATGGCTGACATTAGGGTCTCCTTGTGCCACGGCAACAATTTTGTCATCTGCCTCGCCATTATCTAACATACGCATTACTCCGATAATCCGTGCCGGAACGATGCAAAGAGGCACCACTTCTGCCTGAGATAAAATTAAGATATCTAAAGGATCTTTATCCGCTCCGTATGTACGCGGAATAAAACCGTAGTTGGCAGGATAATAAACGGACGAATAGAGTACGCGGTCCATTTTTAATAATCCACTTTCTTTGTCCAACTCATATTTTGCACGGGTTCCTTTCGGAATCTCAATAATACCGTTTACGATGTCTGGCAATGTTTCTTTATTGCCGGGAGATACATGATGCCAAGGATTAAAATTAGTGAACATATCAACCTCTCTAAATATATACGGTGACGTGCTAACACCGGTTTAAGAATTCTTTTTAAAACTTTTTTGTAATCCCTCTTTCAGAGGGGTAAACTGCTGTCCGCTTAGTGCACGCCACTTAGCTCCACTGCAAATCCAATGTCCGGGCACCACTGCTTCTTTCACTTTGTCGTAGTTTAAGGCAGGCTGTGTGCCGGTTAGACGGGCTATTAGCATATATATTCCCCCCGCCAAGTGCAACATCCACTGAGGAGCTTGCGGCATAAACGGAGTGCGCACGCCCATTGCACGCGCCATTTGCTCAATAAATTCTGTCCACGGATAATCCTTCTCTTCACATACAAAGAAAGTTTCTTTTTCCGTTGCGGGTAATGTCAGCACTTGTATTAAAGCCTCTACCAAATCATCAACATGTACGAAACTAAACAAGGCATTACCCGATGTGTTTACCATAAATCCGCGTTTAACCCAAGTGGCAATTTTGGAGACACCCGATTCACTCCCTCCGTAAACAATGGGGGCCCGTAGGATAGTCCAGCTTATCCCTTCACGCAATGTTTTTACGGCTTTTTCCCCTTCTAATTTTGTAATTCCGTAATCGGAAATCGGATGTGGTTCATCCGTTTCAACACGTGGAGAATCGGCTTGCGTGGCAAAGCCGCTGGCCGCCAAAGATGACATATAAATAAATCGTTCTACTTCGGGGGTTGCATTGGCAGCTTGTACTAAATTCTGCGTAGCTATTGCATTGGCTGATTTGAAATCTTCATAGTTAAATCCGAAAATAGCTGCGGCTAAATGATACACAACACTACAACCCCGCACGGCTTGTTGTAAAGACGCTATGTCCTGGTAGTCAGCTTGTATGACAGAAACATCCGGATTGACAGGCTGTTTTTTGGGAAGGCGGCGAGAAAGTATCCGCACTTTATATCCTTCTTGTAAGAGTGCGTCTGTTAAACGTTTTCCAATAAATCCATTGCCTCCGGTAACTAATGCTGTTTTTTTCATTCCTCTTCCTCAGGTTTGAATTGTTCCACCACGATATCCAATGTTTCTTGTTGTTTTTTTACTATTTTTTTGATTTCCTTGGTGGTTTCTGTGGTAGTTTCCTTACCATCATCTAATTTTTGATTGATATAATTAGCATCCCGATGCACGTTGCGGCGTAAAAAGTCAAAATTAAACGTAAGCCGTTTGATACCCTCTTGTATATCTTGCCCAGAGGGCCACTGATTGGCTTTTAGACGGGACCAAGGGGTTTGATTGTTAATTAATGGAAAATGATACAACAAGCCAACTACCATGACTACCACAAAGACAATACTGATGATGCGGTGCAACCATTCTAGCTTGTAAATGGCAAAAATATTGATAAGTACCGATAACAAAATGGTGATACAGGTCCATAGCAGAAAATACATTCCTAAAAATGCAAGGCTTGCTCTATTATAGTGAGGCCATAAAATCAAAGTAACAATACAACAGACTAACAATAAAAAGAATCGTGCCCATCCATTCATATTATTTCTCCTGTTTGAATTCTACGGTTACAGTCAATTCATCTTTTTCATATAGCATCGGTAACGGCGGGAAAGGGCCCGCATTGATAACCGCAGATCTGGCTGCAAAATCGAAACTGTCATCTTCCGAAGATTTAACTATTTTCAAATCTTTTATTTTGCCGTCCCGCGCGATGGCAAACGAAACCATCGTAGCTAAAGTAGATCCAATCGGCCGGCGTTTTTCCCATTCACTCCACAAGCTATTACGTACTTGCGTAATATACCAAGGATAAGGGAAAGTGGCAAAATCTGTTTGAATATTCCCCCCTTCAAATTCTTCTCCGTCACTAGTATCTGCAGGCGAATCCTCCGACTGTTTCTCTTCATCATCCAATATGCTCGGAGTCTCCAGGGGGGCAGCCGGTTTTGGCTCCTCTTTCTTCTTGGGTTGTTTTTTGGCTGAAATTTCAGCCTTGGAATCGTATGCTTTAGTCTGTTTTTTTGTCTCGGGAGCTTTTTCAGCCGGTTTTTGTACCTCTTTTTTGATTTCCTCAGCTTTAGGAGTTTCAATCGGCTGTTGCGCTTTGGGTTGTTGCATAGACACCACTTTTCCGCTACCGATAAAATCTATCGTATAGGTAGCTTTTTCTTCTTTTTTAGACGGAGACAATGCAACCAGCACTATTAGCGCTAGTAACAAATGAAATGCACAAGATAAAGCAAAATAACGGTTCATTTAGTTTTTAGAAAGCACTCCGATTCCCAATTTGGCGGCTCCTAATTTTTTAGCCACATCAAATACGTCTACCACTGTTTGTATGGGTACTGATTTATCGGCTTCTACCAAAATGGTTTTTTTATTGGCTTTTCCCATTCGTAATACCAGTTCCCGCTCCAGATTTTTCAGTGTATAAGTACGGTTATCTAGACGGATATTTCCATTCTTTTGCACTTCAATCCGGATCACATCATCTTCTGCTGTGGTATTAATAGCATTAGACTTAGGCAGATCTACATTCATTTGCATTTGAACCAAGAGTGGACTCATGACCATAAAAATAATCAACAAAATTAACGTGATGTCTATAAAAGGCACCATGTTAATTTCTGCCATGACAGTTCGTTTTTTATGAGACATAACTTACCCGCGCTGTTGGAAGATAATTTCGTCGGCGATATTTTCTAACTCTTTACCAAAATAATTTGTTTTGGACAAGAAATAGTTATATGCAATTACAGCCGGAATAGCCACAAATAAACCAGCGGCAGTATTTACCAAAGCCTCAGCGATACCGGCCGCTACAATAGAAGCTCCTCCGGCAGAAGCGGAAGCCGCGGCCAAATCTTTGAAGGCATGAATAACACCGATAACTGTACCGAATAACCCAATAAACGGGGTAATACTGCCCAAAGTACCCAAAATGGTTAGTTTGCGTTGTAATTTAGTCACTTCCCAATCAATAACGGAATCCGAGATTTCTTTGAGTTCTGCCTTATTACGGTCACGTCTGTTTAGTAAGGCCATAATTACTTGTGCGGCAGAAGTTTCTTTGGTCGATTCTTTTTGGCAAGCGTCTTGCACTTTTTCGTAGTTATCCGAGTGAATAGGATGGCGGCAATATGCGATTAATTTGCGTGACATTCCGATATTCTTACGAAACTTAAAAAAACGCTCTGCTATAACTGCCCACGAATAGATGGACAATAATAATAGCAGAATAAAAATAGGTCCTCCCGCGGCAAATAACTCCCGCACATTCGTCATACTTGATAATTCCATGTTTTTTTACTCTCCTTTATTTGTTTAAATCAGCGGTAACACCGCAAACACGCAGGTTATAAAAGACCCGCGTGGGTTAAAATTACAAAAATCTGTATCAGTATATTAGCCACCGCTCCGGCGGCCACATCATCCAATACCACTCCCCAAGCGTTGAGGATACGGTCAAAATAAGATACCGGCCACGGTTTAAGCGTATCTAAGGTGCGAAACAGCACAAATGCCGCCAATAAATACGGCCACGAATGAGGCAATAGCCACATGGCAGTAAAATATCCCACTATTTCGTCTAGTACAATTTTAGGGTTATCATGCCCCTGATACGCTCCGGGCAATTTGGCCCGTCCGCACACCCAAACACTACACAAAGTAAAAACAACTAATAATACACTTTGCCATACGGCCTGTTTAGGCCACAGCATATAAACACACGGAACCGCAAGCAATGTCCCCAAAAAGCCGGCTCCCGTATTTTTTTTGAATGGGATTATAAGAGCCGGTAAATAGCTAATGTAAAAACCGCTAGCTAATAGATTAATGAGTTTTTGCATGCGGCAAACTCCATGATTTTCGGAGCAATTCCCAATTATTTTTCAAATAAGAAATAGCACTTAGCCAAGTTACCACAGCTGCAATGGACGTAATAGCATACGGAATCTTATGTAATGTGATAAAAATAATACAGCACACCGCTTGGGCAGTACCCGTTAACAGATGTGCTAAATGATAAATGTCTAATACAAAAAAGACGACCCCTACCGCTACCAATTGAATGACCGTTTTGAATTTCCCCCATCGCTCCGCTGCCATTACTTTGCCTTCTAGCGCGGCAATCACGCGTAAGGTGGAAATCATTAGTTCGCGCAGTAAGATGAAAAATACGGCCCAAATAGGGACATCTAATTCTTTAATCCCCACAAAGGCAAATAAGGCTGCCGCCACCAAAATTTTATCTACAAACGGATCTACAATCGCTCCGAACGGAGTGACGGTATTGGTCTGACGGGCAATTTTGCCGTCCACCCAATCGGTAGAGGCCGCCACAATAAAAATGAGCGTAGCGGTAAAGCGCGCCCATCCATACGGCAGTAAAATAAAAATAAACATGACAATGGAGAGGGCCGCACGAATTAACGTAATTTTATTAGCAAGCGTCATCATATTATTTTAACCCCTTAAATGTATCAGCTGGAATGGGCTGATTAAGCTGTGTATCTTCTAAAGTGGCCGTAGTGACCATTAAATCTGATTCGATACTAATCATCATGGGAAAACAGGTATCTGCCGCCACCGTAACATATAACATATACAGGTTATTTTCTTTTGGTTTTAACTGTAGAAGAGCATGTGCCTCATTTTTCTTGATTACGGAAACCTGATGTTTTTCAAGCAAAGCCGTATAATTACCGAAATCAAATAAAGCTTGATTGGGCTGACCGGCTATCCATTCCTGCCAAGAAATTTTAGAAATTTCTTTTCCCTTTTCATCAAAAAGATAAATTCGCTTTTTATCGGTCAAAGCAGTCTGCGTAATTTGATCTTCTTCTAAGTTGTCCAAGCGCAATTTAGGGCCCTTTTGACTATAAATAATACGCCCCTTGGAATGGCTAATAGGTATATTATCATACAGGGTCGCTTGAGTAAAATCAGTTTGCAAAGTAGCTAGTTTGCTGTCCCACGTCGCCAAACAGGCCGCATAATCTTTTTGAGCAGGAGACTTGACCGGCTCGGAGATTTCAGTCCCCATCAGTAAAACGGGACAACAGACGATACAACCCACTAACAGTTTACTTATACACCGTTTCATATTCCGGTTCCTCCTCTGCATATTTATTGAGTTCCCGATTTTGCAAGGCCTCAATTTGGCTATCAATTAAATCATAGTGGATTTCCCACCGATTAGAACCTTCCGGTTTGGTAATAAATCCTTTCATCTCCAGCACACTTAAAATGTTGGTGGCGCGTGCCGATGAGCCGAAATTGGCTTTTAGTAAATCTTGCGATACCCGTCGACGTTCTTTAATAAGCTGCAATGCCTGCAATAATTCCTCAGGGCTCGTACCCAAACCGTCTTGCGGGCGCATAGCCGCAGAATGGTCTTCCATAATTTGTACCGGGTAATCCGGGCCGCCTTGAGCACGTAAGAAATCTGCCACGGCTTGTATCTCTTCCGGAGAGACATAGGCTCCCTGTATGCGTAATGGCGTTTGAGTCGAAGAATCCAGCAGTAACATATCTCCCCGTCCCAGCAGGTTTTCCGCTCCGACGGCATCTAAAATAACTTTAGAGTCAATACCGGAGGCAACTTGCAAAGCAATGCGAGACGGCATATTGGCTTTGATAATACCGGTTACTACTTTCACTGACGGACGCTGCGTACACAAAATCAAGTGGATCCCCATCGCGCGGCCCATTTGTGCTAAACGTTGTACAGAATCTTCAATTGAGGCTTTTGTTTGCAACATTAAATCGGCCATTTCATCAATAATGACGAATACATAAAACATTTTTTCTTCATTATTCTTTTTAGCCCATGCATTATAACCTTCGATATTTTTTACCTTAGCAAGTTGGCACATATCCAAGCGTTTTTCCATTACCTTTACCAACATCTGCAAGGATTTAGCCGCATCATGTGGTTTAGTGATAATGTCCGCATCATCACAAGAAGTTTTCGGGTCGTATAAGTACGGGATACCTTCGTACAAAGTTAATTCCACCCGCTT
>JAZNEO010000065.1:0-2362 GCA_045588685.1 Candidatus Avelusimicrobium sp.
AATCTTTAAATAAAGCTTTGTCAAATATTTTATTTGGTACAATTTAATATGTTTATAAGGAAAACACAGCTTAAAGATTTACCGCTTATTGAAGGAGTATATGCCCGCGCGCGGGAATTTATGAAGTTAAGCGGCAACCCCGGCCAATGGGGGGATAAATATCCTCAGAGGGAAAAGCTCCTGCATGATATTGAGCTTGGCCAAGCGTACATTTGTTTTGAGGACGATGACATTTTGGCTGTTTTCACTTTCTGCCCCGGCCCGGACGCGACTTATGTCCGTATAGAAGGCGGTTCTTGGCTGAACGATAAACCTTACCATGTGATTCACAGGCTGGCTTCATCGGGGCTGCGCCGCGGCGCGGGTGCTTTTTGCATTGATTGGTGTTTTAGGCAATCAGACAATATCCGTATAGATACCCACGCCGACAATAAACCAATGCTTAACCTGATCGCCAAAAAAGGTTTTGTTTACTGCGGCATAATTCACACCGATGACGGTACGCCTAGAAAGGCTTTCCAAAAAGATATCGAAGAGCAATAAATTATTGCAAATAAAAAATCCCCGGGACGGCCCGGGGATTTAAATTTTTCCGAAACTATTTTATTTCTATGCTTTTTATCGCCTCGTCGGTTATAAAGGCGAGGTTGTTATTCATTGTTGCTGCGGCGTCGTAAATAGCGTTTTCTTGTTCTTGGGAAATATTATCCTGCACTTGCGGATTGGCGTAGAAGGTTTGTATCACTATATCCCAAGCCTGTCCGCCGTCTTTGCATGAAAGCGTGGTTACTTTCTTTTCCGTTTCCAAATCCACGAAAGAGCTTTTTCTGCATTTTTTTCCGCTTATGGAAATTTCTTCTATATCATCATAAATTACGCCTTCAAAACCGAAAGGCTCTTGCATGGCTGAAGCGTCCGCATTCGTTTTTGTATAAGCGTAGGAAAACGCCACCGGCGGATAGCTTTCAAAATTGTCGTACATAAAAACCTGCAGTTCGCTTACGGAAGGGTTCTGGTTTTTGTAAGCTTCCATAATTCCTTCAGGGTTGATTTTAACTTCGCGCAGAATACCGAAATCTTTTTCCGGCAGAGTGATTGACAGCCCGCCGTTGAGAGTATAATTCTCGCTCAAAGGTTTGCTTTTAGAACAAGCCTGAAAGGAAAGGGCCGTAACCGCGATAAGCGTTAAAAGAGTTATATTTTTCATAATAATATCCTGTTTACGTTTTTAATTTGCCTTAAACATCTTAAAAACATTCTAGTTTATTTTTTTAATATAGTCCTAATAATTTGAATTGTGTTTGTTTGCGTGGCGGCATTTGCGTTGTGATTTTAAGCCATATTAAATCAGCAAAAATAAAAAACCCCGCGCGGTTGCGGGGGTTTAAATGGCGGTGTGTGTAGTTTGGGTAGCAAGGTGCTTATTCCTTTGCACCGGCGGCTTTTAAGAGTTCGGCTATTTCCGTAAATCCTTTTTGTTCTGCTATCTGTAATACACTTTTACCGAAATTGTCTTTATAATTTACATCTGCTCCTGCTTCTACAAGACATTTAACAATTTCAGCATTTCCTTTTTTAACTGCCGTCATCAAAACTGAACTTTTGAATTGGTCCACAAAATTTACGTCAGCCCCTTGTGCAATTAGGTTTTTAACTTCTTCTATTTGACCCTTTTTAACTGCTTTTAAAAGCGGTGTTTCGCCAAACCGGTCCGGTGTGTTGATGGCACAAGCAGGTTGCTTATTTGTGTCAGAGTTTATTTGCACCGATTGGGAAACTGTTTTGGCCCCAGCAGACAATAATGCTTGTACAATACAATTCCATACTTCCCCAAAGCTACTAGCCACTGTTAGGGCAGTATTTCCATTTTTGTCGGTTGCATTTATATCAGCCCCCGCCTTTATTAAAAGCATCACAATTTCCAGCTGTTTTTGCGCTACTTTTCTTAAGAAATTTAGGTATCCTTCTTGTTGAGTAACTAGATGTTTTAATTCTTCAAGTTGGGATTTATCAACAGATTTAATTAGGGCCGTTTCACCTATTTTATTGGCCATATTAACATCTGCCCTAGCTTTTAAGAGGGATTTAACAATATTTATGCCTCCGCGTACACTGGCTTTCATAAGCGGCGTATCTCCCTGTTCATCAACAACATTCACATCGGCTTTAGCCGCCAACAGTGCTTTTATCATATTAGCATCATCATAATAACCAATCGCTTCGCTTAATGCTACTTCACTTTGTTTATTTTTTATATTAACATCCGCTCCAGCCTGTAATAATAATTTTACAACAGCTTCCTCGCCATTAGAACAAGCTATCATGAGTGCTGTATTGCCATCCTCATTAACTGCATTTATAT
>JAZNEO010000066.1:0-2152 GCA_045588685.1 Candidatus Avelusimicrobium sp.
TGATTTAATAGTTCTTCTTTGGATAGCCATATGGGGGCTGAATTATCCGAATTAAAAATTTGCAGAAAATACTCTTCCCGAAAAGCGTGTAAGACGACTGCTAATATCCCTTGCGGATGATTTTGCCGCCAACCAATAAAAGCCTGCGAATGATGCACTTGTGTCTGTAAAATTTCAAAAATAGTGGCACTGGATACCCGCGCTCCGTTGAGAGCTTGCATCATAGAAGCAAAAGTAAGCGAGATACGAATTCCCGTAAACCGGCCCGGACCGCGTACAAAAAAGATATGTTTAATATCCGGTAAAGAAGCATCCGCCTTAGCTAACAATTTTTGTAAAGCAGGCAGGAAAAATTGTTCTTGCTTAATTCCGCGTCGCTGGGATTTATAGATTTTCTCCCCCTTTTTTATTCCTAACAATAACAGGGGATTAGAGCTATCCATTGCTAAAATGACAGGTTGTTTGTTTTGCATACATGCTCCGCTAAATTCTGAGAAACCGTTCCGTGCGCCTGCAAGGTAATTTGACGGGTATCTCCACCGGTTAACGTAAACGTCATTTCTAGACGATCCGCCGGCATCATGTGCGCTAGCGGGTCCGGCCACTCCGCCAGAATAATGGCTTTTTCATCTTCCAACATTTCTTCAAATCCCAAATTAAACACTTCTCCTTCCGTCAAACGAAAAAGGTCGATATGGAACAAGGTATACTGGCGATTTTGGTATCGTTTCATCAGGCTAAAACTGGCACTAGTAGGGGAACTTTTCAAACCCAATGCGTGGGCAATTCCCTTTACAAAAATGGTTTTGCCAGCACCGATGGGTCCCCGCAAAAAGATAATTTCCCCTCCCTGCAACAAAGCCGCAAAACGTTGTGCTAAGGCTTGTGTTTGAGCCGGAGAGGAAGAGGTAAGAACCCATGAATTTTTTACTTGACTGTTTTGATGCATACCATGCGTCCGTTTTCTTCTACGCGGTCTAAATTACTGGGATCCAAAACATCTTTCCCATCGACCACAAAGACATATTTATATTCACCGCTCGCCAAAGCTAGTGAAATTTCAAAATAGCCTCGCGCATAGGGTTTTAAGATAAGCGGCACTTTCCCCCATCCGTTAAAATCAGCTTGCAACTCTACCTTTTTAGCCCCGGGGACCGTAATAAAAAAATTGCGGAATTTAATTTCTGTATTTAACTTTTCCTGCGAGGGAGCGGTTAATTTGGTTAAATCGTCTTTATCGAGTGGCACCGAAGAAGCAGCACTCTCGACAGAACCGGCCGTATAATCGTAAAAATCCTCCGCCACGACAAAAAACCACGTGAGTACGCCACACAATACCAACAATAAAAAAGCAAAGAGAGTTCCGGGTTTTTTATTGTTCATCCAAAAACTCCCGTTCATTAAACTGAGCCCCGTATTGGCAGGCCAACGCCTGCACAGCTTGCGGATGTGCCCCCGTGTTTTCCACACAGCTGGCCGTTACCCGCGTAAAACCGGCTTGGGAGCATAAATGTATAAAATCCAACACCGCCGGGAAACCGTTTTCGTATCCGGGTGCCGGACGAACTAGTTGTCGCCACAAGGTTTCATTTTCCGCATTGAGACTGACACATACAATATCAACTGCTTGTTTCAGCTCCGGTACAATGTTACGCTTATTAATTAAATTGCCCAATCCATTGGTGTTCAAACGAATGGGAAAAGCCGGGTACTTACCTTGTTTTTGGGCTTGCTTCAAATTGCGCCCGATTTCAAGCAAGGTGTCTAAACGCATGGTACATTCCCCATATCCGCAAAAAACTACTTCTTTAACGGGCGCCTTTGCAAGTTCTACTTCCAAAGCGGTTAATACTTCCTTTGCGGTAGGTTCTTGACCGGCTAAATCTAAATTATGCCCATCAAATTGCATGTGCCATTTTGTTTTAATACAGAAAGTACACAAATTCGGGCACCGGTTTGTTAAGTTAATATACAAACCTTCTTTGAAACGATAGACAATAGTCCTTTCTGCCATATACAAACCTCTTTATAAATTATAGCAGTTTAGGAACATCCAAAAATAGAAAGTGCAGACAGGTCTTTCAAAATTTCATAAAATAAGAAAAGAGGAAGGGTGGCCGAGTGGTTTAAGGCGTCAGTCTTGAAAACTGAT
>JAZNEO010000067.1:0-6097 GCA_045588685.1 Candidatus Avelusimicrobium sp.
GCCTATTTACTAGACCAAGAAATCGACAAAGCCACGTGTGATCATGCTAGTCGCAGTTGGAGTACAAGCAAAACAAAATGTTATAAGACAACGGCAGATAGATGTGAAGCATTAGGTCTTGGTGTTGTAGCAGGAATGAATGAGCAATGCGGATATGTAGATGGGGCTGAGAAAACGATCGGATCCGAAGGAATTTGCATGGGCAGTAAAAATGCCGGCTGTCACAGATCAAAATTTGAAGATGGAGGTGCTTGTGTGTCTGACGTAAAGTGGGGGTGTCTAGGCAATAGTTATACAAACGGTTCTATTTGTTACGGCGATTGGAATGATTGTGGCACTACTCATCCAAGCTATATAAATTCCTATGATGAAACTTCTTGTTGTTGTGCAAAGAATGGCACCAGCGGTTGTGGATCCGCTCCGACATGTCAGTCGCGCGGCATCACATGTGACCCGCAATATTTATAATAGAATCAACTGAGAGTGTATCAAAAATCCCGCGCCACACAATGGACGCGGGATTTTTAACCGAAATAAACACGCTATTTATTTTCATGTGGTTTGAATTGCATGGAGTAGAGTGCCGCGTAGGCACCTGCTTTCTTAAGCAATTCTTCATGAGTGCCTTCTTCTGCAATTTGCCCGTCATTGATAACCACAATTTTATCTGCATTTTGAATGGTAGACAAGCGGTGGGCAATGACAATTACCGTACGATTTTTCATTAAATTATCCAGCGCTTCTTGCACCACTTTTTCGGATTTATTATCCAAAGCACTGGTGGCTTCATCCAAAATAACTACCGGCGCATTTTTCACAAAAGCCCGTGCAATAGCTAAACGCTGCTTTTGCCCACCGGAAAGCAGAATGCCTCTTTCGCCGATTTCTGTATCCAATTTCTGAGGCAACTCTTGCACGAATTTATCTAAACAGGCATTTTTCAGAGCCAGCCAAATAGTCTCTTCGCTGGCAGAGGAATTACCTAGTAAAATGTTTTCCCGGATTGTACCGGAAAATAGAAAATTATCTTGGAACACCATAGCAATCAACCGACGCAAATCTTTTTGCTTCAGCTGGCGAATATCTATACCATCTATTTTAATCGCCCCTTTCGTCACATCATATAAACGAGGAATCAATGCAGAAATAGTGGTTTTCCCGCCGCCGGAATTACCCACTAATGCTACCGTATGCCCGACCGGAATAGTAAGATTGATGTCACGTAGCACATCCCGTCCCGGCACATAAGCAAAATTTACATGATCAAACAAAATCTCTTTGCGCATCTCGGTGATCGGCTTGGCTTCTTCTACATCTCTGATGGTAGGTTGCAAGTCTAAAATCCCAAAAATACGATCTATGGCCATAAAAGACTGTTGAATGGCGATATAGTTATTACCTACCGATTTAAGCGGCGTATACAACATCATCAAAGCAGCAATAAACGCGACGAAGTTACCACTGGTAATTTTCCCGCTGACAATTAAGTAGCTACCACACCCGATAACTAGCGCCACACCGATAGACATAATCACGTGCATCAAAGGAGAAAGCCAGTTGGTTCCTTTTACCATACGCATCGCCAATGTAAAAGTCATATCCGTTACATGGTGGAAACGGTGCTGGAACTCTTCTTCCAATGTAAAAGAGCGAATCGTTTTATTACCGGCAAACGTTTCATTGTAAATGGTAATAATATAAGACAAATTACCTACCGTCTTTTGGATAATATCCTTCATTTTTTTACGCACTAAACTCATCGGATAGATAAATAAAGCTAATACCGCCACAGCAATAAAAGCTAACTGCCAGGAGTTATACAATAATACACATACCAAGGAAATAGAAGAGAAAGTTTTAGACAAAAATTGTTTAGTATTATTGACTAATCCGGACGATGCCGTTTCGGCATCGTTGGAATAACGCATGACAATAGTGCCGGAATTATTTTTATCAAAATAACTGGTATCCATCGAGAGTAATTTTCTATATAAGTCACGCTTAACTCCAATCGTGATTTTCTGGGCTACCCAAGTATTGAAATAGTTGGAAGCATAAATCAAAATCCCCTGCACTATGGTAAATCCGACAATTAAGAAGGGAATCATGGCAGAAAAATGAGGCTGTTTATCTACCATAACTTTGTCCATAAACGGCTTTAAGAACATCGCTACAGCCCCATCTAACGCACCCACCGGGATTGTAAGAGCCACGCCGACACAAGTCCGAAACCAATATGGCTTAATATAGGGCCACATGCGGCGGAAATTTTTAACTAATTGGTTTTTTGTAATAGGTGTTAGTATTTTGTTCATAGGTAAACCTTTATTTAAAAAATCTTAAAACAGCTAATTTAGCGGCTAACAAATCATATTTTTTCTGATATTTTCGGCGCCATTTTCCCCAAAGCAAACGCTTGGCAATTTGGTAGCGAAATATCTTGTGATATTCCTTACAGTCCTGCGGCATAAAAAACAATCCATTCATCTCAGCTATGCGTACATCGACTTGTTTTTTCAGCTTCATCATAAAAAGCGATAGGGTAAACTCTCCTAAGTAACCCAAAAATCGCTTTTTAGCTACTGAAAAATCCGTAGAATCTATTTGCTCGTCGACACTTTGTAAAACCGAAAACAGAAAATGGCAGTACTGATCAAATAAGTCCTGGCGCATGACGGACATATTGCATAAATAACCGTAAGTTCCGCTAGAAAATTGTTCCAACTCTGCGGTATAATCCGGAAATAAGTTTTTAACTGTAGTAGCCCAGATATCAAAAATCTCATAAGTCATTTCTTCCGAATGTAAAAAACAATCCCGCATATTCCCCTTTTTAATACGAGGAAAACTATCGTACGGTTTAAGAACCATACAATCATATTGTGTAAAGTAGGAACGAATGATATCATCCGTTAAATAGGCTAAGTATTGTTCGTCAATAGGCGGGAACATATACACCGGAGATTGCGGCAACCAAGTGACATTTTTATTAGGGATAGGCAGGGCCGGATTAAACAGAAAATGCCGTCTATCATGCATAAGCCCTATAAAATCCGGATTACCCAACTTATCTTGATTCTTCCACCCCCAATAGAGTGCAGACAGCTCATTGTATTTTGGATTTTGATCTGAAATATTTTCCCCTGCATTATCGTGCAACATATTCGGAAATAATTGCGAAGCAAGCGCACTACCCGTTTGAATAGGGCACAAGATCTCACTATTTACAGCGGGGCAACGCTGATCATGATGAGCAATAAGAATTTTAATTTTAGGGCTATTCATCACTTTTTTAACTCGTTAAAAAATAATTCTTCTTCCAAATCCGCGACTCTACTTTCCAAAAGATCTAACTTCCTTGTCAGTGCCGAGATTTTGTTTCGCCGCGTCAATTTAATTTTTTTACCAAAAATGACGAGTACCTTATGGGTCTCCGTATTGGTAATGGCAAACAAAGAGGAAAGCTTTATACCCACTTTTTCGCTCGGCCGTTTATCAGACGAATTACTCAGTAAGATGGCATCCAAATAACTAATCTTACATTTCTGCTCTTGTTCCAGTCGCATAACAAAAATAGTCAGCAGATATTCTCCCAAAAATCCCAAAAAGCGCTCTTCTTGCCCTTTAAATGAACGGCTATCCACCCGCTTGTCCAATTCTTTTAGCACGCGGAAGCAAAAGGCAGAATATTCAAAAAACAAATCTTTTTTCATGATAAACATATTACAAGCGTGCAAGGTGTGGCCGTACATAAATTGCCGCAAATAGGGTACATAATCGGGAGCAACATCACGTATCACCTGCACAAATTGATTCCACACTTCTCGTTTGCTGCCGGGCACATAATTTAAAAAGTGGTGTTTCATATACAGATCATCCGAAGCAAACTGGCGAATATCATAGGGTTTGATAACATAACAATCAGCTCGGTCCTGTAGTCCGTCCAAAATAGTTTGTGGCCGGAGGTTTTTCTCACAGAAGTCATCCCAAGCCGGGACCTCATAGATAGGCATCTTGGGAAACCACGGTGTTTTATCATCTAGCGAAAGATTTTTATCAAACACAAAATGCCGCCGATAGTGCATAAACCCCACATAGGCCGGATTACCAATTTGCTGGTAATTTTTCCATACCCAGTATTGTGCGGAAAGCTCATTATAACGCGGGTTATCCTTCGATATATTATCCCCACTATCATCCCCCAGCATATTATCAAAATGCTTCGACGCAATCGCTCTTCCTGTTTGAATAGGCTCAATAACATCATTTTTGAATAATTTATGTTCGTCTTTGTACGATATAAAAATTTTAATTCTGTCGTTCATAAATACCCCCGCATAGAACTGTATTAATTTTTCTCGCTCGTCTGAAGAGACTGTGTATAACTATCGGTCAAATAATCTTCGAACAAACCTTTTAAACCGACTGGATTAATAGATACTACCCGTTGCTGCGGATAATAGAACGAAATATAATCCTTTAAAATTCTCCAACTGTTGGCTTGCTCCATTACATCCAAATAATTTGTTTGTTGAGTCTTATACGCATAACCGCTACTACAGTCACACCCCACCAAGTAAATTGTTTTCGGATGCGTATATAAAATAAACTGCATAGCCGAGAACGCAGTCCCCCACAAATTGGCAATCGGCTCCCGTGAAATATCGTAAGGCATATCTTCTATACGGCCCGCACCCGCTAAAATATAAGGTGAGATATCCGAACGGTTTTGATAATAAGAAGGAATAGGAAACAATGTTTTGCGACCAGCATGACGTTCGTGAAAATGTTGCGTCCGAATAGCTGACGACCACACTGCCATAAATTTATGGCAGGGATGTTTGTCATATGAAAGAACATCTTCGGTCAACGTAGTATTTCCAAATTGGTTAATCGTATTGTCTTGCACAAAGATAAAATCTAAAGGAACATCCAAATAAACAGCTCCATTTACACCGACGTGTATCGCATGATGGATGGGTTTATAATATTTAGCAGTTGGCCCTGTGCACATTAAAACTACTTCTTTGCCGGCCATTGCATTACAATACTTACTAAAAACATCCGGATGGACCGATTGGGCCTGTATAGCAGCATTTATATCTTGCAAACAGCATTGAATTTGTTGACTCAGTTGCGCAACCTGTAATTGTAATGCGGCCAAACGATTATAGTAAACAGGAATTCCCAACACACAAATTTTTTCTATCTCTTGCTGGCGCAAATATTTTACCCACAACCCTTTTAAGTAACTTACCTGTATGAGTCCATTACACGGTTCCTGTCTGCAATACGTAAAACCCAAGAAGCGGCTCTTTTGTACCACCCCTTTTGTTTGAACACATCGTGCACGGTCCCACACATATTCTCTCAACCAAGTTTTCAACGGATGTTTGATAAGCCGTTTTATGCTGGCTTTTTCGTGTGGTAATAAAAACTGATACTTCTGATAGGGCGCCATCTCTTTTAACAAGTGATACCGCTTCCAAAATAAATCTTGCGGCAGAGGCGGTACATACAACAAGCGAGGGGCGATTCGATGGAATAAACGCTCCCACACGATGGGCGGCAGTTGTTTGTCTTTAAGATCCTGGAATGTTAAGATGCACTCTTCTATCATATCCCGATGCAATTTCATAGGGTTATGATTACCGGTAAAAATGCGGTAATGTACCAAACTTTTGGGATGGATATGTACCGTCTGAGCCCACGCATAGCAACGCAGTATAAACCCAAAATCTTGAGATGCCCCTCCGGGAGTTTCGTGAAACCAAATATTATGTTTTTCCAGAAAAGTTTTTTTATAAATACCACTCCAGTGGGATACATGTTTGGCAATTAAATGAAAACAGGCACCTTGTCCGTGTATTGTTTTTCCCCATTCTGTATAATCAAAATTATTTTCCAATACCTCTCTTTGCTCATCATATACAGACGTATATAGGGCCTTCACTACATCCGGTTTTTCTGCTAATGTGTCTTTATATAAAGCAGCATACATCTCTTCATCCACATAATCATCCGATTCCACCATTCCTACATATTCACCCTTTGCCACACGGATCCCCGCATTGAGGGCTTTGCCAAGTCCCTGATT
>JAZNEO010000068.1:0-2270 GCA_045588685.1 Candidatus Avelusimicrobium sp.
GTCAATGCACAAAAGAAAGGCATTTTTTTGGTCAAATACGCTTATCCAACGGACGTACTGGTATATGCAGACCGTTTCCGTATTTCGCAGGTACTGAATAATTTGTTGGGTAATGCCATTAAATTCTCTCCGCAAGGGGGGCGCATAGCCGTAGAATATGTGATAGAGAATGGTTGGTTATTATGTGCCGTGCAAGACGAAGGCCCCGGTATTGCTCCGGATGAACAAGTTAAAATTTTCCAAAAATTTCATCAATCTGAACACGACCGTACAGCTCGCAAACAAGGCTGGGGGTTGGGTTTGTCTATTGCACAAGAAATTGTCAATGCTCATCAGGGAGAAATTGGTGTGTCCAGTGCAGGGTTAGGACAAGGTGCCACTTTTTGGTTCCGCATTCCGATTACGGCTCGTACGCAACCGCTCGAAGGCGTTAGCGATTTATAACTACAGCGGTTGTTTGTAGTCCTCGCCGATGATGATACGCGCATCGCAAATAGCGGTATCTTGTTTTTCCGATATAATTTCGTTATTAAGTCCCATTGCAGAGCTGAGTTGCTTGAGCTGATTGCGCCGACCGGTGTAATCAATGATGTGGGTTTGCGCCTGGTGTTCACCGTGGAAAGTGTCGTATTGCAATACGTCTACCGATAATAGGCCTTGTTGGGTTTTATCACGCAGGTATTGGGTAAGTTCCATGGCGGCCCCTTTTTTGCCGGAGGCATTTAAGATTTCCAGTAGCAAAGGTCTGTCTTCTAAAGCTAACGGGGCCTTATCTTCCACAGGAGCTAAAATGCGGTCTGGTTCAGCGGCGGGAGTAGATTTAGAGGCTTTCTTTTTTGTTTTTTCTTCTACATTTTTAATGGTAATATCCGTCAACTCTAAATGGCTCATATCCATCGCATAGGCCAAAAATTCCGCAGGTGAAAGATTGGTCCGCTTATCATGATAGGCTTGTAAATAATCCCACAGCAACTGTCCGGCCAATATGGGATTATATCTCCATTGAGTCAGGTGGTTTTTGAATTGTTCCCAAAACTCGTCCCGTTTAAGCGTTTTTGGAATATAGTACCGTACAGACAAAGTAGGCACCTGGGCCTGTTTGAGTAAATCGTGCGCATTATCAAAGGGAGCTTGAGGAAGTTTGCGCCGTTTAATGGTGGTCCATATGGATTTACGAGAGCTTGGATTATAGGCCGCCACCATAGCCGGTTGCGTTAAGATAGCTACATATAAAGTGTCGTCCGCTTTTTGGGTGAGCGTGCGTACCGTTGCAGACTGATATTGCGCCAGAGCCGCCCAGCCTACCGCCCCTAACAGTCCCAACAAAAATAATTTGCCTATCAGGCTGCGTGCTTTACCAGATGATTCCATAATTCAATTCCTGCCGGACAAAGCCATTTTTGACTATCAATCGTGAACCATAATTTCCGGTTAGCGGCATATAAAAGCGCTTTTTCCAAATCCTGCATGGCCAAGGTGCGTATCACAAAAGCATCTTTGTATTTGCGATCTTTGGAAGAAATATCCGCCACGAACAAGATTTTACTTAATTGTGTCATGTTTAAGCTGCCCAGAGTATGCTCTTCTATAGCAGTTAATACATCACGGTCCTGTACTGCAAAAAGTTCTTGGGCCAGTTGCGCCGAAACAAATGAATGTAACAGAGCGGGCTCACATTTACAAATATCCTCAAAATAGGGTATTTTCAAACGATGCTCCGTACAATAATGAATTAAATCTTGCGCCGAAAATCCCTTGCCGGCGTCATGCAAAATACCTGCCTGTACTGCTTTTTCGGCGGGGACTTCATAGATGTCGCTTAAGACGGCACATAATTCTGCCACTTTAATAGAATGTAAGTAACGGTTCGGTTTTAGATTTTGTTTTAACCAGCGGTGTTGCTCCAAACCGTACAAATTGTGTGCTAGAATGATGTTTCCCACTTCGGGAGATATTTTATCAGACGGCACTTCTCCGCTAGACAAAATGTGGGTGCGAACCCGTGTAGAAGACAACTTCGGAAATTGGCCCGGGAGCATAATGTGTTTAAAATCAGCAGGATGTTCTTTAAATCCTTTGCGCCGCCCAGCCACGACGGTGGTATGCTGGAAAATATAATCCGCATTTTTCCACGCGTGCAAATCGTTTAGACAGTCTGTTCCTACTAACAGGTAGATGTCCGCTTGCGGGTATCGTTTCTGAAAATATTGTACCAATTGATACGAATAAGTTTTTCCGCCTTGCTGAAATTCGTAATCGTCAAAAATGAG
>JAZNEO010000069.1:0-9830 GCA_045588685.1 Candidatus Avelusimicrobium sp.
CATGCTCAGCTACTATGAACTTTTGACCAGTGAGAATTTAGCGGCCGTTAAAGCCATGCACCCCATGGAAGCTAAAAAGCAACTGGCCGGCCTGCTTACCACCCGTTTTCACTCGGCAGAAGCCGCTCAAGCCGCACGGGAGAATTTTGAAAAAGTATTTTCTAAAAAAGAAAATCCGGATGACATGCCGGTCTTAAAACCTGCTGAAGGGGCTTTATTATCAGCTATTTTGTTCGAAGCAAAAGCGGCCGCCAGCAAAAACAAGGCTCGCGCCCTGATTGAGCAAGGTGCCGTACGTTTGAACGGAACTAAAATTACGCAAGATGCTCCGCTTACTTTCCAAGAAGGAGATGTTTTACAAGCAGGCAAGCGGGCATTTTTCAAATTAACACATTAATTCATGAGAAGAAAACTGCTTATCGCCGTTATCTTGTTGGCTATTTTTACTGTGGGAGTCATTTTCTTTATTAAATGGCGTTTCTTCAGTGAAGGGGTTCCTGTTGTCTTCGAAATCACTCCCGGCCAAACCGTTTCTCAAATCGCTAAAAACCTGCAAGAAAAAGACATTATACACAGCCAATTATGGTTTAAACTAATGGTGCGCTTGTCTTCTACCGCTACAGATTTGAAAGCCGGAAAATATAACTTACGCACCCATATGCCCGCGGAGGCCGCTCTTAATTGTATTAAAAGCGGGCAGTGCCAGCACTTGACTAAACTGACCATTCCCGAAGGTTGGCGCAGTGAAGAAATAGCGGAAATTTTAGCCGAGAATAATGTGACAGATCCACGTCTATTTTTGGACTTAGTGCATAAACGGGATTTAGAAGGAAAACTCTTTCCGTCTACTTACTATTTTGCGGAAAATACCCCTGCAACTACCGTCATAGAAACAATGCTCGCTCAGTACAATACCCGTGTAAAACCGCTTTTCGAGCAATATCCCACATCTCTGACGGAAAAAGAAGTTTTGACCGTTGCCTCAATTGTGGAACGGGAAGCTATTTTTCACGATGAAAAACCAAAAATTGCCGCCGTTTATTTGAATCGTCTTAAAATCGGCAAACGCTTAGAGGCAGACCCTACCGTACAATACGCAGTTGGATTTAATTTGCGGGAAAACAGATATTGGAAAAAGGGATTAACCTATAAAGACTTGCGCCATCCCTCTCCCTATAATACCTATCGTTATAACGGATTGCCCCCCGCTCCGATTGCCAATCCAAGCTATGAATCTATCAAAGCGGTGTTGTCTCCGGAAACGGATTTTGATGCCCTATATTTCGTGGCGGATAATACCGGACGTCATGACTTCAGCAATACCTATAACGAACATTTGATTAAGAAAAACAAATACCGCCGCAAATAGTGCATGATTTATACCCGAGTGGGCGGTTACTAGCACATTTGTCCTGCAGACAGAAACTTATAAATCAGCCACCAGTTCAATCGGACAATGATCCGACCCCATCACTTCGGACAGCATCCCCGCACTTTTTAGTTTGTTTACTGACGGAGTATCTACAAAGAAATAATCAATCCGCCAGCCTACATTTCGTTTGCGCGCACCGGTTTTATAATCCCACCAAGTATAATGCCCGCCGTCGGCGACGAAATGACGGAAAGTGTCTGTATATCCCCCCGCAATAAATTTATCAATCCAAGCTCGTTCTTCCGGCAGAAAACCGGTATTTTTTTCATTTTCTTTGGGGCGGGCCAAGTCAATGGGCTGATGAGCGGTATTGACATCTCCGCACACGATAACGGTTTTTCCCGTTTTAAACAACTCTTGGCTCTTTTGTAAAAAACAATCATAAAAACGCAATTTAAAATCTATACGCTCCGGCCCTTGCCCACCATTAGGATAGTAGATATTCAAAAAGAAAAAAGTAGGAAATTCCAATATCAGCGTTCGGCCTTCCACATCAAATTCCGGATTCCCTAATCCATACCATACGTTTAACGGTTTTTGGCGGGTATAAACAGCCACTCCGCTGTATCCTTTACGTTGGGCGGCGCAAAAATAGCTATGCCAGCCCTCAGGCGCACGTAATGGCTCAGACAATTGTTCCGGCATGGCTTTTGTTTCTTGTATGGCTAAAATATCAGCCCCGCAGGTATTTAAAAAATCCAAAAATCCTTTCTTTTCCACGGCGCGCAGTCCGTTCACATTCCACGAAATCAGCTTGGTCAACATAATACCCTCTCCTAAAATAGTATAATAGGTATTATATGAAATGTCCGTCCCCCTCGCGGCGAGGAGTTTGTTATGATCAAACAAGGTACCTGTTTTTTTACGTCTGAATCAGTTTCCAAAGGCCACCCCGATAAGGTGTGCGACCAGATTTCCGATGCTATTTTAGATGCTATTTTAAGCAAAGATAAAGCGGCCCGTGTTGCTTGCGAAACCTATATTACGCGCGGTTTAGTGGTTGTGGGTGGAGAAATTACCACCAAGACATGGGTAGATGTAGAACACATCGTGCGAGGATTATTAAAAGATATTGGTTATACAGACGGCAAATACGGTTTTAATGCAGATACCTGTGCGGTGGTCAATGTAATTGGCAAGCAATCGCCCGATATCAGCCAAGGGGTAGATATCGGCGGGGCCGGCGACCAAGGATTAATGGTCGGTTACGCCGTAGATGAAACCTTGGAATATATGCCTCTGCCGCTTGTTTTGTCTAATGAAATTTTGCGTAATTTGGAAAAGGCACGCAAAAATCATACCTTGCCTTATTTGGGCCCGGATGCCAAGAGCCAAGTAACCGTAGAATATAAAGACGGCGAACCGTTGCGTGTGGATACGGTCGTCGTATCTACCCAACATACCGAAGATATTTTGGATCGCACCGGCAAAAAAATTACCGAGAAATCTAAACAAGAAATTGAAGCCGTGGCTATTTTACCCGCGATAAAAAAATGGATGGACAAGGACACTAAAATCTTGATTAATCCGACGGGAAAATTTGTCATTGGCGGGCCGCAAAGCGATACCGGCATGACCGGACGTAAAATTATTGTAGATACCTACGGCGGACGCTGTCCGCACGGCGGCGGTGCTTTCTCCGGTAAGGATCCCACCAAGGTAGACCGCTCTGCGGCCTATATGGCGCGCTATATTGCCAAAAATATCGTCGCGGCAAAACTAGCCAAAGAATGTACAGTGCAAATTGCCTATGCAATCGGCAAAGATGAACCGGTTGGCTTTTATGTGGATACAGACGGCACAGGGACGGTATCTGACCAAGAATTAGCACGCATTGCCCGCAAAGTGTTCCCAATGACGCCCAAAGGCATTATTGAGCATTTTAAGCTGCGTAATCCTATCTATTTGCGCACGGCGGCATACGGGCATTTTGGCCGCAAAGCCTTCCCTTGGGAAGCCACCGATAAAGTCAAAGAATTACAAAAATTAGTGAAATAAACAGTATGTTAAAACCCCCACTCAAACTACTGAGCGGGGGTTTTATAAATAAACTCAAGTTATAATACTTGTTTGAGCTGAATAGGAGCTTGTGTTTTATCTACCGGCAATACAGTATGGCTGTTAATTTTCTTATCCAATTTGAACACATTCACCCGATAGGTAACTAGTAATTCATCTTGCTGCGGGTCGGCAGAAATCAACTCGAAAACATTATCCGGCAAATTACTCTCCGATTCTAATACAATCAACATTTGTTTGGCAAAATCTACTTTCGGATAATTGCCGCGGGCCTTATTTTTGAAGGCCTTATATTCTGTTGCATTTTGAATCGTATAATACTTGACCGGAGCCGCAATCAGCGTAATTTGACTATCCTCCAAATCGGCTGTTGCCGCCGGAATGGTTTGTGGGGCTACGGAGGCCACCTCTTCCCCAGTCAGTTGCAAATCGACCGGTTTTTTGGAAGATTCTTCTGCTTCAGGTACTTCCTCCTCTTTGGGGGCGACCCCCGCGATGTCTGATAAATCCGTCAGGGCAATTTGGCTGGGCAAATTTTTTCCATCCTCACGTACCACTTTCTTATCTTCCTCAGCCATCATATCCTCTTGCAAAGAAGCATTTGCAATAGCTTCTGCCGCGGCCATATCTTCTGCAGGAATTTGATTAAAAATCCCCACGGATTCTCCGTCAGCAGTGTAGAGTTGCTCCACTTCATTAGAACTGCCATGTCCTACACGGCCGAGCAACCATCCCCCCACAAAAAATATAGCCAAACAAAAGGCTAAACCTATTGTTTTGGTTTTATTATTTGCCATACCCCTCCTTCTCGTCGTAAGAAGCAACAATCACAGAGCGCAATCCGCCGCGCGGTGTAAAAGTACCCGTCACGGTAGCACATTTGGGATGAGCTGCCTTCACGACATCATCCAAAATTTTGTTGGCGATATTTTCCATAAAAATTCCCATATCGCGATACTCCAACAAATAATACTTCAAACTCTTCAATTCCAAACATAAGTCATTGGGAATATACTCAATGGTAATCACGCCAAAATCCGGTAAACCGGTTTTCGGGCACACGGAAGTAAATTCCGGCAATTCGATACGAACCGTATAATCCCGTTTATATTGGTTAGGCCAGCATTGAATGGCCGGCAAAACAGTATCCGCATTTTTGCGAGCATGGTCGGATGTATAACCGAAATCAATATCTTGTGTTTTCATTTGATACGTAATAACCTCACCGAATTTAAAAGTAAAATCAGGATGCTGGCAGCCATAGCTGTCCACAGTACAAATCCGTCTTGCCAAACGGAACGTGGCACCCGACTCAGGGCCAGCAACAAGAATGTATAACAAACCGCACTTAAAATCACATTACTTTTGATACAGCTACAAATTTTCTGATATAACCCAAACAAATCAATTACACTATATAAATCGGCACGTTCTATAATCAAATCTACCCAATTATTATATACATTTTTATTCGTTGAAAACACGACACCAACATTTGCCTTGAGCAAAGCTGTCATATCATTAAAGCCATCCCCAACCATGGCCGTCACTTTCCCCAAAGACATATAATTACCAATAATCTCTGCTTTAGTTTGCGGCAAAACAGAAAAATTAATTTTTTCAATCCCCAATTCATTGGCAACTGCTTGGACAGAGGATTGAGTATCTCCGGACATCATAACCAATTCTTTTCCATGCTGTTTTAAGTTTTTTACCATGTCTAGGGCACCCTGGCGTATACGATCCGATAATTCCACATACCCCATGTATTGCCCATTTCGCGCCACGCAAATAATCGCTTGGGCAGGTTGAACGATTGACGGCACCGACACTCCATGGCTTTTCAACCAAGAAGCTCTCCCCGCTAAAATTACCTCTTTTCCGGATACTCCCTTTACACCCAGACCAGGCTTTACCTCAAACTGTACCAACGGTTTTGGGGAAACATGATGTTCCCGTCCATAACGTAAAGCCGCTTTTGCAAAAGGTCCGTCCACCATTTGCTCTACGGTTATCAAACAGGATAATAATTGATCAACATTTTGGCCTTTTGCCGTGTGAACAGCATCTATTGTTAATACGCCATCTGTCAACGTACCTGTTTTATCAAGAAATACTACCGTTGCTTTCTCTAATTGAGCCAAGGCTTCCAGCGATTGTATCCGAATATAACGGCGACCGGCTCCCCATTTAGCAAAACACACCGGGAAAATACCCACAAAGAAAAAGGCAAAGGGACAGCCTAGTCCCAAGGCTAACAATGCTATCCCTAAACTGTGTAAAGGGCGGGTATAACCACTGGCCCAATAGACAAAAATATAACTGCTTACTGCCATCACAACCGCCCAGCCCAGCATCCATACCGCATATCGGTCCAAAGGGTTATGTCCTTTTTGACGGCGGCGTTCGCTGTTTTGAATGGTTTGGATAATTCCCGCTAACACAGATTTATCGAGCGTATTTTCCACCTCTACCCACACATCATTACCTTGATTAAGCGTGCCCGCATACACGACACTTCCCTTTGTTTTAAGGGCCGGCAACGTATTGCCCGTAATGAAGCTTTCTTCTATGTAACTTTCCCCTTTTACAATTTTTCCTTCACAGGGCACCACTTCTCCGGCTTTTACACGGATCTGGTCTCCTATTTTCAATTCTCTGGCAAATACGATCTGCTCGCGGCTCTTCCGAAATAGACGGGCAGATTTAGGTAAAAAATCTTCTAATTTTTTGATAAATACATCCGAACGTTCCTGTCGGCGAGCGTCGGGGATATTAATGGCTAAATACAGGGTTAAAATCCCGCCCGATATTAGATACATATCCGGCAATACACCTGCCAAGGGATGTAAGAAGAAAGTTTTGGATAGATTATAGCTCAAACAAGCTCCAATGCTTACCGCTACCAATACAGAAAAACTAAAACAACCACGGCGTATATCCCGCCAAGCATTTTTGAACAACACATCCCCACAAAATACTAGCTGCAACAGGCTTAGTATAAACAAACCTGTTAAGGCCCCTTGCATTGCTTTATTATAACCCAGCACAAGCAGAAAACATAGTGATAGGATACATCTATAGACGTAGGATTTTACGTGCACAGAACAAGCTGCTACCGAAGGCACCGGAGCAAAAGAAACAGAATTCATACAGAATTATTTTTTACCTATATTTAAGAAACGATAACCAATAATACGCTTACGTCCCTCTTCGGTCGTCAACATACGGATTTTATTTTGATAACGAGCCGCATGTGCAGGATCTAATCGACGAGCAGCTAAGTAATGTTGCGTGGCTTCTACGGGAGAGTTTAAGGCAAGCATATCCCCCAACAAGTCATAAACAGGTGCATAATTGGAAGCTAACATTTTGGCTTCTTGTGCATAGGCGATCGCCTGATCGGTTTCGCCGCGGCTAAATAATAATTCTGCAGCATAATAGTAGGGCAGTGCGTATTTGGGAGACAATCCCATCGCTTGTTGAAAATCTTCTAAAGCATTTTGGAAATATCCCATTTTTACAAAGGTACGTCCACGTTCCGGATACGGACGCGGATTTTGAGGTTCTAGGTCCATTAACGTCGTATAATCTTCTGCGGCGCTAGCATAATAACCAGCAGCATACTGTGCCAAACCTCTGTTCAAATATAATAGCGGAAACCGCGGATTTAATTCTTCCACTTGGGCAAAATCTAATAATGCAGATCCTATATTACCTTGCTGACTTAGAGCCACGGCACGATTAAGCAAAGCCATCACATAGTTGGGACGCAAGTAAATCGCTTGATTTAAATATAAAATTGCATCCTGATAATTTCCTAAATCGATATACAAAGCCGCTAAATTGTTTAGAATTTCCGGCTGATTGTAGTTTAACTCTACCGCTCGCACATAATCCCGCTCGGCAGCTTGTTTGTTTTTCTTTAATTGTTCCGCATCTTTTGCTTTCAGACGCTCATACAAAAGTCCGCGGCTGGCATAGGCGGCACTGCTAGAAGGATTATTCTTAATAATTTGAGAATAAAGCTGAATTGCTTTGGCAAAATTTCCTTTTTGTGTGAGTTGTTGTGCTTTACTAAACAAGGAAGCCTCTTTTCCACCACACGCTGTTACTAATAAAGACACTACCACTATCCATAAAACTTTTTTCATTTTTCCTCCTGAGCCGGGTGTTTACGCATTAGCAATACTGCTAACACTAACAACCCCCCGCCTATGGTAATAAATGAATCAGCCGCATTAAACACGGGCCAGACTCGTAAATCAATAAAATCCACTACAAACCCTAAGGTTATTCTATCATAAAGATTGCCTAATGCACCGCCCAAAATAAATACTACCCCCCATTTGGCCGGCCATCCGTAACTGCAAAATTCTTTCCAATTCTTCAGTAAAAAACCCAAAATCAGCAGCGTAACCAAAATCAGTATTAGATTACCGCCCTGCATCATACCAAATGCCGCTCCCGTATTTTGCACATAATTGAGTTGTAAATAAGGAGCTAACACAAACGGTTGATCCGTCAAATAAGCCAACGTCAATCGTTTAGTCAGGCGGTCTATTAATAGCAGTAACAATAACACCCAACAAACCGATTGATTCGAGCGCACCCAATCCTTCAACTGTTCCAGTTTTTTACGCAACCGTTTGCTCCTCGGGAACCACTAAACCTTCCCGTTTCAATACCGCTTCACAGCGATCACATAAGTCCTCATGTGCTCTGCCGGCAGTTCCCACTTCCGGTTTCCACTGCCAACAACGGGCACATTTATGTCCCTCAGCATGAGAAATCTGTACCTCAAAAGGCTTTTCTCCTGCTTTTAATTCCACAGCAGACACGATGAAAATTTCAGGCCACAAATCGGCGTTGTCCTTAAAGAACTGCAAAGTAGCCGCCTCACTAGAAAGCAAAGTCACTTTGGCTTCTAAGGCAGAACCAATCAGTCCCTGTTGGCGTGCTTCTTCTAAAGCCTTGAGCACTTCTTCACGAATGTGGCGAATCTTATTCCACTTTTCGGTTAAAGCATTATCTGCTTGCACGGAAGCATTTTTTGGCATATCGGATAGGAAAATACTCTTAGCAAGCCCTTTCCCAGAAGGAATTTTCAACAGTTCTTGCCATGCTTCTTCCGCCGTAAAGCACAACACCGGGGCCAACAATTGCAACAAAGTTCTTACAATCTCGCACAAAGCGGTTTGAGCACTGCGACGCGACGGTGCAGAAGCACCTAAAGTATAAAGCCGGTCTTTAGAAGCATCCAACATAAAAGCCGACAAATCTAAAATACAGAAATCAGCAATTGCACGCATAGCTCGGCGGAAATTAAACTCCAAATAAGCCGCACGTACTTCTGTAATCAAGCTGTCTAATTTACCTAACATATAGCGGTCCATTTCAGCTAATTTATCGCTGGGAACCGTATGCTTAATCGGTTCAAAATCAGACAAATTGCCTAGGGCATAACGAATAGTATTACGCAATTTACGGTAAGTATCAATGGGTCCGCCTAAGATTTCATCGGAAATACGCACATCGCCTTGATAGTCAGAGAACGCTACCCACAAGCGCAAAATATCAGCCCCGTATTTGTTAATAACATCGGCGGGATCGGTCACATTTCCTTCCGATTTATGCATCGGACGTCCGTTTCCGTCTAGCACCATCCCGTGGGTTAAAATAGTTTTGAAAGGAGCTTTCCCTTCCAACGTATAAGACGGGATATAAGAGCTCTGGAACCAACCACGATGCTGGTCAGAACCTTCGGAATAAACATCAGCCGGGAAATTCATACCGCGGTCTTTTACTACCGCCGCCCAAGAAACGCCACTGTCTAACCAAACATCCAAAATGTCGGTTTCTTTGCGGAATTCGTGGCAACCACATTCACAACTATAGCCTTCCGGCATTAATTTTTCCACCGGATCGGTAAACCAAAAATCGGACCCTTCCTTCATGGCACGTTCTTTGATAAATTCAAATAACTGATGATTTACCTGCGGTTTGCCACATTTCTTACAATACAAAATAGTGACCGGAGTACCCCAGAAACGCTGACGAGATAAACACCAATCCGGCCTTAGCCCAATCATAGCGCGCATCCGTTCACGGCCTGCCGCCGGATAGAATTGGACATTGTCCAGATTTTCCATTAGTTTGCCGCGCAAGCCGTCTTTATCAATACTCATAAACCATTGTTCCGTCGCACGGAAAATAATCGGACTATGACAACGCCAACAATGCGGATAGCTGTGTGTAATTTCTTGTTCTTTAATCAGTGCACCGAGTTCGTCTAATTTTTTAACCATAAGTGGGTTAGCTTCAAACACGTGCATTCCTTCAAATACGCCCGCATCTTTGGTGTAACATCCCTTTTCAT
>JAZNEO010000070.1:0-2267 GCA_045588685.1 Candidatus Avelusimicrobium sp.
AATAAAAAGCGCAGTGTTTTAAAATACCATGTTTCAGATGCGGCATTCACTAAAGGCAACATATCTTCCCCCTGCGAGAGTTTTCTACACTGTACAGATTTTTGACTGTATATATTGTAGTTTTTTAGGAAAAAAAGAACAAGACGAAGATAAGGCAAAGATCCCATATAAAAGCTTCACGGAACCACGATTCTTGTTGTCATTCAAAGCCGGGTGCAACTTTTACTACGTAATGATACATACCGGAAAGCATAATCCCCTAGGTGAAAGAATAAAAATGCCCCGAGCTAAATACTCGGGGCTATTTGTTATATCTTTAATGATTAGTCCTGGCAATTTTTCGTACAATACCAATTCTCAACTGTGCAGTTTTGATCATTAGTCATATAAATCACATTGCGATCATAAGGAGAACAGTATGCCCCAGCAGTCGGTCGGCTAGAAACACGGTTACTGGCATTATAGTAGTCCTGTGTATATACACAACTTCCGGTGCCCCCGTTATCGCGAATACTCGTCCATGAATTAAGATATGTCCAGCTAGTCGTAAACACGGAACAAGAAGAACTATTTGCACAGTAACTATTGCCGGGATTACAACAAGCGCCACTACCCCACACCCACTTACATTCCGTTGTGCTCCAATACTGACTCTGAGAGGTTGTACCATACGATATGGTCCCTGTCTGATAATTGTAACTCCCTACAGTGCATTCTCTAGTTTCAGGTGAACCAGTTTGAGGGCATGGACCACTCTCCGGGCACCCCGTAACAGCCAATACTTGATATGTAGAACCGCCTGCTTCCTTCCGGCTTACCCAAGCCAAGCCGCCCGTACAATCAGATGGAGTTAACGGAATATCATTTCCGCCCAACACCAACCCATTTGCATAGGCATCATTATCAAACAACATACCCGGTCCACCTGTAATCGTCAGTGTGCCCAAATTCATCTTAGGCGACCGAATCCAAGTATTGGTCGGCAAACTACCGATTTTAGAATCGTTTAAGAACTGAGCATAGCCGCCTGTTACCTCTAATGAAGGGCTCCCCCCACTATTAATCTGTAAATCCGTAGCGGGAATATCTACACGACCCTTCTGGGCATCAATATCCTTATTGACAGTTAGCCCATCTTTCGTTGTAAGCGTGGTGTTTTTTCGTATCAAAAAGACATCACTTACGGTTACGTTTCCGCGCGAAGTCATCCCCTCCGTAAGGCGTAACTGTTCAAATAAGCCCAGACGGGACGGATTAAATGAAATACTACTGATTTGTTCTTCGGCCTGCACACCGGCGGCACAGAATAACAAAATCGCTAAAGATGCAATTTGTTTTTTCATATCGGCTCCTTGGACCAAATAGATCCTTATATTAGAAATTTACTAAAACAAGTGGAAAAAATCAAGTGTATTTTTCGTTTTCCCTCTAATATGCTACAATAGTCCGGTATTAGGTGGCATATGTTTCGAGCAATCACTTTACAGGCTCCGGCCAAAATTAATTTATTTTTAGAGGTCACCGGCAAACGTCCGGACGGGTACCACGAGTTAGCTACTTTATTTGCTAAAGTATCGCTGGCCGATACTATCCGTTTATCCGTGAAGGAAACTGCGGCCGAATCTGTTTCCTTGACTTTAACAGGCCCGTTGGCACCGGTGTTGGAAAATCAGCCCAATAATTTAGCCGTGCGTGCGGCCCAATTATTTGCTCGACACTTTCACCTTTCTTTACAAATCGATATCTCTTTAGAAAAAAATATTCCCATGGGAGCCGGACTGGGCGGAGGTTCTTCCGATGCCGGAACGGTACTGTTAGGACTGTGCCGTTTATTTAACAAAGATCCTCAAGAACTCCTTTTACCCGCCGCTCAATTAGGTGCAGATGTACCGCTGTTTTTATACGCAGATACTTTTTTAAAAGGAGAAGGCATCGGGGAAAAATTAACTCCCATTTTGCATAGCCACCCTTTACCTTGGGCTGTGTTGGTATATCCCGATACAGCAGTGCCCACCCCGTCTGTTTTCCGCCGGCTAACACTTCCTTTGCAAGAAGAAGTGTTGACAAACCTTTCTAAGTTAGATACAATAATAGAGTACTTGCGGCAAGCAAGGCCGGTTGAACAATGGCAACCCCATTTGTTTAATCGTTTGGAAGGCGCTGTACTGCCGTATGTACAGTCCGTCCGAGATGTAAAAAAAGACTTTTCGGCCCTGGGCGTATGCCCATTGATGTCAGGATCCGGCTCTACCGTTTTTGCTTTAGCA
>JAZNEO010000071.1:0-1525 GCA_045588685.1 Candidatus Avelusimicrobium sp.
GGCTACGATCCGACTTAGAAATTAAGACATTCTTAAAAGAACAAGCATCATGAAAAGTAAAGTACTAGTAGTGGGATCTGTCGCGTTTGACAGTATAGAAAACGCCTACGGCCGTGCGGAACGTGTGCTGGGCGGAGCGGCCAGTTATTCTTCTATTTCTGCCAGTTATTTTTCCTGTCCGTCTATTGTAGCGGTAGTGGGAACGGATTTTGCGGCTAAAGACCGCGCCCCGTTCAAAAAACGCGGAATAGATTTGACCGGCTTACAGGTCAAAGAAGGTAAAACCTTCCACTGGGGAGGTAGTTATGACAAAGATCTCAAAAATGCTACCACAAAATTTACGGAATTAAATGTATTCCAAGATTTTAATCCTATCTTAAGCGAAGAGCAAAAAGAAGCTAAAGCGGTTTTTTTGGCTAACATTGATCCAGAATTACAGCTATCTGTTTTGAAACAAGTCAAAAACCCTAAACTCGTCGCTTGCGATACGATGAATTATTGGATTTCTTCCAAAAAGGCCGCGCTACTCAAAGTGCTGAAAAAAACAGATTTGTTTTTCTTAAACGAAGCCGAAGCGCGCCAACTGACCGGCACGTATAATTTGATTACGGCCGGGAAGAAAATCTTGAAAATGGGTGCCAAGCACGTCATTATCAAATTAGGGCCCAACGGCTCTATGCTCGTGAGTAAATTAGGCATTGTGCAATTTCCCCCCTATGTACTTGAAGGCGTGCATGATACCACCGGAGCGGGCGATACCTTTGGCGGCGGTGCGACGGGCTATTTGGCCAGTTTGCGTAAATGGGACTCTTTGTCTGCCATTAAGCGCGCCATGATGATTGGCAATGTAATGGCGTCTTTTACCATTGAATCGTTTAGCGTCAAGCGCCTTGCTTCCGCACGCCAAAGTGAGATTGAGAAACGTCTGAAGAATTATACTTCGATGTTAAGGTTCTAATAGTTTGTCTTTCAAAAACACCCTGTCTGTTTTTCCAGACAGGGTGTTTTGTTTACAACTTAAAACTCATAATATCCGTCGTATCCTTCTATTTCTTTTCCGCCGAGTGATTTGCAGACAGTTACATTACCGGAGCATAAGCGTTTTCCCGGTGGATAACCGATATGATCATCCGACTGTGTCATTGTAATCGTAAAAGAATTTTCATTTCCTTTCCATCTGGCATCACAATATACAGCTCCGGAGCCTTCTTCATTCGCAAAACAATACCACAAATCACTATCACATTCTAAACCATTCGTGGCACAATCCCAATCACTTGGCCAAGAAGCAGTAATACTCCCCGAAGGAAACGTAGCAAAATCATCTATCTGATAGTTTCCTTTTTCTAATTTATATACAGCAAATGCGTCTAACCAACTACGCATTAATGGCAATACAGTGGCCACGCGGGCTTTGTCCACCGCGCGTTGATACTGCGGCAAGGCAATAGCCGACAAAATACCGATAATTAATACAACTACCAACAACTCAATCAGCGTAAACGCTTTTTTGTTTTTCATACAC
>JAZNEO010000072.1:0-7891 GCA_045588685.1 Candidatus Avelusimicrobium sp.
TGAGCCGGAAATTAAAGAAATTGCCGACCTTGTGCACCGCGCGGGAGCCCTTTTATATATGGACGGAGCCAATTTTAATGCGTTGATCGGTTCTGCCAAGCCGGCAGACTTTGGCATTGATATTATGCACTTGAATTTACATAAGACTTTTGCGGCCCCTCATGGCGGCGGCGGTCCGGGGTCCGGCCCCGTGGGTGCTACGGAAAAATTAGCTCCGTATTTGCCTAAACCGATGGTAACCAAAACCGCCAAAGGCACTTATACGCTAAGTGGGAAAATGCCGAAAAGTTTGGGAAAAATGAAATCTTTTTATGGAAATATCGCGGTATGTATCCGTGCCTATTGTTATTTGCGTCAGTTCGATGGCAAAACGTTAAAAACGATTTCAGAAGATGCAGTCTTAAGTGCCAATTACATGCGGGTACTGCTTAAAGAGGCTTTCCCTGCCTTCTTTGACACTGCGTGTATGCACGAGTGTGTACTCACCATTCAAAAAGAAAAAATGAATGGGGTACATACTAGTGACGTGGCTAAGCGGTTGTTGGATTACGGCTTTTATGCTCCGACGATTTATTTCCCGCTCATCGTTCCGGAAGCTTTGATGATTGAACCGACCGAAACAGAAAGCCGTGATATGTTGGAGGCTTTTGCGGTGGCCTTAAAAAAGATCTTTGAAGAAGCTCAGAATGCACCGGAAGCGGTGAAACAGGCTCCGCATACGCAGCCTGTGGCGCGTATCGACGAAGTGGGCGCCGCCCGCGAGCCGAATTTACATTGGTAATATGGCGGGTGTTCAATTATTAACTCCTGCGCTAACTGTCTATGAGCACATGGCTTTGGACGAAACCTTGGCGCGGGAGCCTTTGGCAGAACCGGTACTGCGGTTTTACCATTGGACGGCCGGCCCGGCCGTGACGTTTGGGTATGCGCAGTTTTATAATTTGGTGCGGAAACAAGTGCCCTTGCAAGCAGGTGCTTTGTGCCGGCGTCCGACGGGGGGCGGAGTTGTATTTCATGGGGAAGATTTAACATTTAGTTTGATTTTTCCAAGCGAAACATTACGTCCGCAAACGATGTATGCCCAGTTGCATGGTGCTATCGAACAGGCTTTTGTGCAGGCGGGAATTGCCCAGCCGATTCGCCAAAGCGCGGTGAATGCTACAGCTTATGCTCCGCAACAAAACGGGGTTGCCAACGGATGTTTTGCCCGGCCGGTAGAAGATGATTTGTTAGAGGGCGGACATAAAATTTTAGGGGGAGCGTTGCGGCGTTTTGAGAAAGTGGTATTATACCAAGGTTCTTTGCAACTGACCGGCGCGCGCACAGAGGTACAATTTCGTCGGGCTATTGTAGCGGGTTTGGAAAAAAGATGGGGCAGTACGTTCCAGACCAAAATGATATCTCGGGAAACATTAGAGGTTGCTAAAAAATTAGCACGAACAGTTTATCAAACGGATGCGTGGACAAAGAAATTTTTATGAATAAATGGATTAAATTATTAATTGCAATTTTGTTAATGCCTACGGTGTTTTGGGTAGGCGTAGAAACGGTGGGGGCTTTTTTCTACGTCTTAAAAGACTTTCAGGTGGCAGTAGGACTATTAGCCGGGGCGGCACTCTATTGTGTGATCCATTTCGGCGGATATAAATTTGAACGGATGTATGTATGGGCGCACGAAACAACGCACGCTGTGGCGGCCTTGTTGTGCGGGTACCGCGTGCATTCTATTACGGTTAACAAAGACAGCGGACATGTCACAATGGACCGTTACAATACGGTGGTGGTGTTAGCTCCTTATTTCGTGCCGTTTTATGCCATTTTAACGGGGCTTTTATATTTGGCGGTTGATTTATTTGTAGATGCGGCCCCGTATCGTTCGGCCTTTGTGTTTGTGGTAGGATTTTTCATGGCATTTCATTTTGTACAAACCTTTCAAACTTTGTGGGAAGTGGACCAACCCGATTTGAAACTGGCCGGCGGACGTATGTTTTCGGCGGTCATGATTATTTTATGTAATGCTTTGGTGTTGGTATTAGTATTAAAATTACTGTTTCCGCAACGTGTACATTTATTAGAGATGGCGGCTTCTATCGGCCGAGAAAGCTGGCACGTGTGGAAACTAATTTTTCATTTTGTGGCGGGATGGTTTTCTTCTAATCCTTCCAGTGCGGTATGAGCAAGAAAGAAAAGTCTACAACTAAGAGAACAAACCAATCTAACGCGTGGCGTTGGGCGGGCAGGTTGTTTACGATACTGCTGCGCACGTTGCTGTTTGTAGTCATGCTTATATTTTTGATCGGTGGGGTGTCATGGGTGGCGATAAGCCATATGTTTAACGCTCAGCAAATCAGTCAGGCCATGACCTATCAACTGCAGAAAGTATTTAACCGGCCGGTCATTATTTCTTCTTTAGATCTGAAATTCTTAAATACCGTAGAGCTGAAGGGTTTTGCCGTATTGGACAACGAGGTACAACCGGGCGAAGAAGTGGTATCGGCCGAATCGGTATTAATTCGGTATCAATTATTGCCGTTGTTAGACCATGAACTGATTATTGACGAAGTTACCCTGCAAAAACCGCGCATCAGTGTCCTGCGTGCGGAAAACGGTATTTATAATGTGCCTCCCGTAAAAATGTCTGAGGCGCAACCTACATATGTCAATGAGCAAACCGGTCAAAAATGGCAAATTAGAATTGAAGATTGGCGCATTCGCAACGGGGTCATGAGTTATAAAGATTTAAAAAGTGGGGCCAGCCACGCCATTTACGGGCTCAATATGCATTTTCGAAAATTGCGATTTAATGATTGGTCTGATTTTCGTTTGGAAACAGTACTGCGTAATCAATGGGGAGATAATATTTCCGATTTAGAGATACGCGGACATGGACAAATTAATTTTGCAGATTTTAAATGGACACGGTTCGGGTTGCGCAACTTCAGGACCCACGTGGCCGTTTTCCGCAAACCGGTAAGCGTGACGGTAGATTTGGAAAATCTACGCCAACCTGCTTTTTCTTTGCAGGCCAAAGTTCCTGCTTTTGACCAACAAGATTTATCCGTCTTTAAGAAAGATTTACCCATTTTCAGCGTGCCTGCTTCCACTTTATCGGTGAAGGGAAACCTTAACGACACCTATACCCATTTAACACTAGAGGAAAGCAAACTTCACAGTGATTTAACCTCGGTTACGGCTAGTGGAGAAATAGATTTTGCCAGCGCACCGTTAACGGCAGATATTACGTTTAAAACAGATTCTACTGACTTAAATACGCTTAGTAAGCACTGGCCGGCATTAAATCGTTTTAAATTATCCGGTCAAAGTGCCGCATCCGGTAATTATCAGTATAATAAGGGCCGCAATGTTTTGCCTCAGTTGGAATTAACTGCCAAAAATGTAACGGGTGATTTTTGGGGATTTAAGGCCAAAGATGTAAATGGGCAGTTTATCGCCAAGAAGAATTTTGCAGATTTGTATGCCAAGACTACTTCGGGTCAAGTGCAGGTGTCCGATACTGTTTTTGATGAGTTAAAAATGACAGGATCGTACCGTAATGACGATGTGTATGCGTACATTTCTTCGGCGTTACTCAACCAAGTGCCGCTTAAATTGCGGCTGTCTATTAATAAAATTAAGAAAAAATCCCGCACAATCGACACTTCTATTTATCTAAAACATTTTGATCCGATGGCGTTTATTGGGGTAGTGGCAGATTTTGTGGACGTGATTTTGGATATTGGTGAAAAACCTGCCAAATCTACACCCCCGCAAACGGGAAATTTAGCTTGGATGCGCAATTTCCGCGACCGGTTACCTACGTTTATGCCACGTTTTTCCGGCACTTTATATGCCGATACTTTTGGCAGTGCGGTGCTGTCGGGAAAACGCTTTAATGCGGAATTTGCTTTTACGGGGCTATTGCCGGGAGCGGCAGATTTAGATGGTACTTTGGATATGAAACTGGAAGACGGTATCATCCACCAAATGGAAAAAGTGGCGGAAGAACAAGAGGCTTTAAACGTCACTTATACCCCATTTATTATGTTGCACCGGATGGAAAGCAGCGGAAGTTTTAAAGTGGGGGAAGTGCTTAAAGATGTGGCATTTGAAGAAATGGCTGCCTCAACGGACTTTAAAAAGGGTACAATGATTATTAACAATGCTTTTACGCAAGGGCCGGTTATTTCGGCGGCAGTGTCGGGATGGACGGACTGGGTGCGTGAAACATTTGAGCTGGTGATTTGGACGATGATTACTCCATCGTCCCGGCGCGGTGTGCTGGCAGAAAATTTGACCGATGAAAACGGTAATCCGGCACTTGCATTTAAGGTATCTTCTTCTATGTTAAAACCCAAGCTGGAAATGCTGCGTGCCAAAAAAACCAATGAGCAAATCACAACTGCCCGTGCGCGTGGTCTGCGTACGAATTTTACGAAGAGTAAAGAGTTTGTGAAAGGAGAGTTTAATGCCAAGAAATAATTTAGATTTGCTGTCCCTCTTGCAAGAACACGGAGCCGTGGTAGAGGGTCATTTTGTGATGCCTTCCGGCTTTCACAGCCAGACGTATATTCAAACATCACTTTTGCTTCAGCATCCGCATTTGGCGCAAAAAATTGCCCAGGCCATGAGCGACAAATTTCCGGCCAAGGCCGACGTGGTTATGGCTTTAACTCCTTCCAACTCCGTTTTGGCGCAAGAAGTGGCGCGCGTGCGCGGAGCACGGGCCATTTTTGCTTCTAAAGATGATAAAGGAAAATTAATTTTGAAACATAATTTTGTTATTAAACCGGGTGAAACGGTACTGTTAGTAGATGACGTCACCGTTGGCGGGCGCAAAGTATTGCAAGCCGAAAAATTGGTACAAGCGGCCAGTGCCAAAGTATTAGGTATTTCCGTCATGGTGGACCGCTCCATGGGTATTTTACCGTTAACTCTGCCGCTACGGGCCCTGCTTTCTTATCCGATACAAACCTTCGCGGCTAAAGATTGTCCGCTATGCAAGTCAGGGATGCCGGTACAGAACATTGACGATTTCAATAAGGATGTAGAGAATGCTTGAAATACAACTCAAACCCAAAGAACAGCGCCGCATAGCGGCCGGGCACTATTGGATTTTTTCCAATGAAATTGCACATCTGGATACTTCTATTGAGCCGGGTACGCTGGTTCGTGTGCTCGATAGCGATGGAAATTGCGTAGGAACCGGGTTTTTTAATCCGCATAGTTTAATTGCGGTGCGTTTGGTGCAAAAAGGGGCAGAAGAGTTGCCGGAAGATTTTATCTTTCAAAATTTAGACGCCGCGTATGACTTGCGCAAAGAAATCGGCGTACGTAAATATGGGCGTATGTGCTACGGAGAAAGTGACCAATTGCCCGGGCTGATTGTGGATCGTTTTGGCGATGTTTTGGTGGTGGAAATTTTAACGGCCGGTATGGAAAAACAAAAAGAAGCCATTACCGCCGCTCTCAAGAAAATTTTTAAGCCCAAAGGCATTTATTTCCGCGCGGACAGTGCTTTTCGCGGGTTAGAGGGATTAAACAATACGCCCGAAGTGGTGGGCGAAGTGCCCGATACAGTGCTGATTGAAGAAAACGGAGCTAAATTTGAAGTGCCTTTGCGCGTAGGCCAAAAGACCGGTTATTATTACGACCAACGCGAAAACCGTGCTTTCTTAAAACCTTATTTCAAAGATAAACTCGTGGTGGATTTATATTCGTATATTGGCTCTTTTGGTATTTTGGCGGCCTTGAACGGGGCGGCACAAGTGTGGGGAGTGGACTCTTCGGCCGCGGCCGTGGAACTGGCTAATAAAAATGCCGAACTAAACGGCGTAAAAGAGATTGCCGTTTATCACCGTGACGATGCGGAGCGTGTACTTTCTGCTATGAAAAAGAAAGAACTGCCCGATCAACCCGATATGGTGTTGTTAGATCCGCCGGCTTTTGCCAAGAGCCGTAAAAATCTGCCGCAAGCGGTAGGCTTATATGTTAAATTGGTCAGGATGGCACTGGAAGGCCTTGAGAAAAACGGTTATTTAGCTTTTTCCACTTGCTCGCATCATATTTCGCGCGAATTGTTTGTAGATATTATTCGCCAAGGGGTGAGTAAATCGGGCAAGCGGGCGGTGCTGGTGGAACTGCGCGGCCAAGCCAAAGACCACCCGGTATTAATCGGTATGCCGGAGACAGATTATTTACATTTCGCCTTAATACAAGTGAAATAGTCGAAAGTAATTTTGACAGAGAGCGGAACGAATAGTTCCGCTCTTTTTTGTTTGGGTTTTTAGGGAATTTTCAAAAAAGACTTGACACCGTTTTTTTTTTTAGTATCATTTAAAAAAATTATCAAAGGAGGCTGTATGAAAAAAGGATTCACCTTAATTGAACTGTTAATAGTCGTATTAATTATCGGCGTACTGAGCGCTATTGCCTTGCCGCAATATGAAAAAGCAGTAGAAAAATCTCGCGCCGCAGAACCTATGACCCTACTCACTGCTTTGGGACACGCCCAAGAAGTATATTACATGGCCAATGGAACCTATGCAACCAAATTTAACGAACTGGATGTACAAATTCCGGATTCTTATCAATCTTCCGATAAATGCTCCCTTTTTATTGCTTCTGCTAATTCAAGAATTACAGATTGTGTAGCTAATCAAGATTGGGTTATTGGTTGGAATAATGAAAATAACTGGCATCTCTTTTTTGCGGCGCGCTTACAAGGAAAGTATGCTGTAAAAGAGGGCAACTCAAATCAAGCAGCGTTTGTATATTTACTTGAATGTAAAGCTTCCGGCCAATGCTTAGCGAAACATGCCAATTCACTCGTGTGTGATGCTACCGGTGACTACTGTAAAAGCGTAGTGGGTGCAAAGAAAGAAGTAAATGGGTGGATGAATTCCCCCATCGGTGGTGGTTTATTTGTACATCACACCTTATAAAATAAAAAAAGCGGAAGAATTTTCCGCTTTTTTATGGTCGGATATATTTTACATCGCGTGCAGGGCCGCACCGAGCGTCGCTAAAATAGCCCCGCCGAAAAAGATAATCAGCAAAATAGGAAGTATCGCAATCAAAACCGTTATCCAGCCAAAGAGTCCTGCCCACCACGCACTTTGGCGGGCCAGTTCTAATTGGTTTTGAGTCAGCTGGTCTTGGGCACGCAAGGAAAATATCAAGGCGCCCAAGGCCAGCGGGATAGCAAAAAATCCGGTAAAACAAGACAAACAAATTGCTACCACCGCCAACACGAAATGTGTATTTATACCGCAGCTAGCGCTGCCTAGATTTGTTGGATTTTGGGTAGAAATTTCTGTTTGTACTGTTTTAGTTGGTTTCATTTTTGCCTCCATAGTTACTTATTTTAACGGCTTATTTCTTTTTGCCGCCATCACCGCATCCGCATCCACATCCCATAGTGACACCTCCTTTTCCTATAGTCATCTGGCCCCATTATTATATAAAATGTATTTTCAAAGGAGTAGCTCAAAATGATATTAGAAAAAGACAATGCGGCTCAATGTGCCCGGATGACCAAAATTCGTCTTACGGAACAAGAAACAGCCGACTATGAAAAACAATTGCAAGATTTATTTGGTTGGATGAAGGAACTTTCTGAAGTGGATACTTCCGCCGTGCCGGAAACCTCTTTAGCCCATGCGGCTTATTTGCGCCCGGACGAACCGGTCACGAATAATCCGCTTGCTGAAGCATTAGTGGCGGCATTCCCCGCCCAAGAAGGCCATTGTGCCAAGGTCAAAAAGGTGCTCTAATGAAAACAGTTTTAGAAATTGCCCGTGCCGTGCAAACCGGTGCCCAAACCGCCCGCGCGGCAGTGGAAGAAGCGTTAGCTGTCATTGAAAAATTAAATCCCACTTTAAATGCTTTTGTG
>JAZNEO010000073.1:0-7121 GCA_045588685.1 Candidatus Avelusimicrobium sp.
GCTTTGAGCCGTTTGTCATGCAACTGTTCGCATAGTTGGTCTAATTGGCGGCGTGTTTGCCGGACTTGTTGGTTTAATTCTTCTTGTACCAACTGGGCATTTTGCAAGCGGTCGATTTGCGCCTTCATATCGGCGGCGGCTTGCAATACGTCTGTTAGTTCCGGCCCGTATTTCAGTTTAAGGCGTTTGAGTTTTTCGTGGCGGGAAAGCATTTGGTCTAAAATTTGCGGGTCTGCATGTAAATCCTGCTGATAAGAGGCAATTTCTTCACAAGTGTCAGACAGCAGGGTTTCGGCTTGTGCCAAACGGTCGGCTAACGGTGCGGCCTGTTCGTCGAGTTGTGCCATGTCGCGCACTTGGCGCAATGCGCGGCCTACTAGTGTTACGGCGGCGTTTTCATCTTCATATAAATCGTGGTAAGCCGCCGCGGCCGCTTCCACCAGTTTACCCGCGTGTTTGAGTTGCGGCAATTTTTGTTCCAGTTCCAAATCTTCTCCGGCTTTGGGGGCGGCATTTTCAATTTCTTGCAGTTGAAAGGTGTATAAATCTAATTGCCGCTGTTTTTCTTGTTCGGATAAACTGGCGGCTTGCAAACGGGCCAAGGCCTCTTGCCATTGTTGCCATGCGGTATGCGTTTTTTGGCGCAACGGAAGCAATTTGGCATACGTGTCTAAAAGGTGCAATTGCACTTCGGGGCGGAGCAGACTTTGGTGTTCGTGCTGTCCGTGAAAGTCCACTAATTGTTGCCCCAGTTCTGCTAGGGCCGCCGCCGGTACAGGTTTGCCGTCAATATATGATTTGCCTTTTCCGCTACGGTCTAACGTGCGGGTTAGGGTAAAGGTAGGGGATGAAAGATTATATTTTTGTTGTAAATCGGCCGGCAAAAAATTATCAAATACCGCGCTGATTTCCAATTTATCGGTTCCGTCTTTAATGAAAGACACAGAGCCGCGCGCCCCTAATACAAAACCCAATGCCGCGATAGCTACGGATTTTCCGGCGCCGGTTTCCCCGGTAAAGACATTTAGTCCGGGCTTGGGGGCAAAGCTAACGGATGAAATAATGGCAAAATTACGTACGGTTAATTGACGTAGCATTAGCGGACCCCCCATTCTAATTTTTCTTGTAAGCGGGCAAAAAAGTTAACATGTTGGGTGCAAACTAATTGCGCGCACGCTTTACTTTGCCGCACGATTACCCGGTCTTGGTTATGGAGTAAAAAATTTTCTTGTCCGTCTAAACTGACAGCGGCATAATCGGCATGATTTTTGAAAATCGGTGTAAATTGCAGTTCGGTTTGGGCCGGCAACAAAATAGTACGGTCAGAGAGGGAATGGGGGCAAATAGGCGTAACGGTCCATACGTTTAAGGCCGGATCTACAATCGGGCCGCCGGCGGCTAACGAATAAGCCGTAGAGCCGGTGGGCGTGGCCACAATGACCCCGTCTCCGTAAAAGGTTTTAAATAGTTGTCCGTTTTGTTCGGCCCGCAACGAAAAAGCCCGCGGTTGAGTGGCTTTAATCACGCAATCATTAAATGCAAGTGCGCTGCAGAGCGGCTCTTGCCCCGCACGCAAAATGTCGGCCTCTAATAACCAACGGGAATTCATCTTAAAATTGCCTTGTAAAAAATCGGTCAGCACGGCGGGCGCATCAGCGGCTTCGCACGCGGATAAAAACCCTAAATGTCCGCAATTAACCGCCAATACCGCAATGTGCAAAGGGGCGGTTTGGCGCGCACAGCGCAGTACCGTACCATCTCCGCCTAAACTAATGCACAAGCGCGCGTTGGGATAAGACGGAATTTGTTTATAATCGTCTAAAATCACGGTCTGTTGCTGTTGTGTATGCAAAAAATCAGCCAACTCACGCGCGGTTTGCGCGGCACGCGGCTGGGAAGGATTGCATACCAAAAGGATAGGCCCGTTCATATCCTATCATTTTAGCAAAAAGGAAAGAGATATAGTAAAAATACAGCTTAAGGAAGTTCATAAGTCCAGCCACTTCCTTTGTATTTTACTTGTCCTCCAAATATCTTATGGCAATAGTCTCCGTCTGCTCTTCCAAAAGTAACATTTGAATTACTTTTGATTTCTATACAATAAATTTTGTCGGTAACTAAAGAGCCGGTCAGATTTCCGGTAGTAAAAAATCCACTCCCCTTATAGGGACCGCTAAGTCTTGTAAGATATATATCGGAAAATTTGCCGTCTGGATTATATATTTGTAATGACCAATCTTGATTTGATTTTGTATCAGTAACAGCGGTTGTTCTAGCTTTTGTATTTCCCGTCCAATTAATATTAACAGCTAAATCATCAAATTTCGAAACTGATGTTCCTGTCTCCAAGTAATACATACGAGCAGCTTGGGTTAAGGAATTAAGTAAAACGAGAGGTTGTGAAGCTTTGCTCTTTTCTACGGCTTTTTCATATTGAGGCAAGGCAATGGCCGATAAAACACCAATGATAAGTACCACGACAAGTAGTTCAATTAAGGTAAAACCGCGCGTTAAATAGGGTCGTCCCCGAAGGTTGTAATCGGGGACCTCGGCCGCTTTTTTGTTGTTTAATAAGGTTGAGATTCCCGATAAAGACGCTCGGGAATGACAGGTTGGATTTGTTACAGGAAATAATTTTTGTATTTTCATATTTTATTTTTCTTGTGGGTGGGGATATTTCACCTTTTTCGGGCCCGAAAACGCCATAAAAAACGGCCGTTTTCCCGGGCCAGAGCAACCAAGCCAGCAGAAAACAGCCGTAGTTTGCCGTTCTAATGAACGGCAAACATTCGGCACAAAACACCCGGGTAATTAGTCCGTTTATTTTGTGCCTAAATTGGCTGTTTTTGGCGTTGCTCTGTACTTTTCAGTATGCCGTATTCTTCATACGGTTCCAAAAACAGTAAAAATTGTTTTTTACGCGTTGTGCCGCGTGTGCTTTCTCTCCTGGTGTAAGATATGATTATTGTAACAGATTGCGGCGGTTTTGTCTATAATTAGAAATGCCCCTTGCCGGCGCTGGCACCTTGCGCTAAAATGGTATAATGTATATAAGGAAAAAAAGGAGCTTTTTATGTGGGATTATACAGAGAAAGTAATGGATCATTTTCGCCATCCGCGCAATGTGGGGGCGATTGAAAATGCCGACGCTACCGGTCAGGTAGGCAGTTTGGTGTGTGGGGACGCTTTAAAATTAACACTTAAAATTAATAAAGAAACAGAAGTCATTGAAGATGCCAAATTTGAAACCTTCGGGTGCGCCAGCGCGATTGCCTCTTCTTCCGTATTAACGGAAATGATTAAAGGCAAAACTTTGGAGCAAGCAGCCAAAATAACCAATCAAGACATTGCAGATGAGCTAGGCTCTCTGCCGGCTGAAAAAATGCATTGCTCGGTGATGGGAATGGAAGCCCTAGAAGCGGCGGTGCAAAGCTACCGTCAAGGCGGCAAGCCGGTGGTGTTTGAACAAGAGTCGGAAAAGATTGTGTGTCATTGTTTTAATGTGTCGGAAGAAGCCATTATTAAGGCCATTCGCACCAATCATTTGACGACGGTGGAAGAAGTGACTTTCTATACCAAAGCCGGCGGTGCTTGCGGCAAGTGTAAAGGCGAAATCCAAAAGATTTTAGACAAGGTCAATTCCTGTGCGGTACCCGCACCCAGTGCCGATAATGCAGGCAAAAAATTTACCGATTTGACCATCGTGGAAAAAATTAAACGCATTGAAAAAGTATTGGAAGAAGACATTCGCCCGCAACTTAATATGGACGGCGGCTCGGTGGAGCTGGTGGACGTGGACGGGCTCAAAATTAAAGTGCGTTTAGTGGGTATGTGCCACGGATGTTTGGCCGCAGATGCTACGCTGAAAGGATTTATTGAGCGGACCTTGAAAGAAAAAATTGATCCGAATATCACGGTAGAAAAGGCCTAATATGAAACTGATTTATTTGGATAATAATGCCACGACGCCGGTTGCTCCGGCGGTGTTTGAAGCGATGAAACCATATTTTATGGAAAAATACGGAAATGCTTCGTCTATGTACCCCTTAGCGGCAGAGTCTCATCACGCCATGGAAAATGCGCGTAAGCAAGTGGCAGATTTAATCGGGGCGGCCTACAGCGATGAAATTATTTTCACCTCTTGCGCCACCGAAAGTGATAATACGGCCATTTTTTCCGCGGTACGCAGTTTCCCGCAGAAAAAACATATTATTACTTCTGCCGTAGAGCATCCGGCCATTTTGCATCCGTACCGCTATTTAGAAAGCCAGGGCTATCAAGTAGATTATATTGGCGTAGATAAACAGGGCCGCTTTGATATGCACCAGTATCAACATGCGTTGCGCGAAGATACGGCGTTGGTATCTGTGATGTGGGCCAATAGTGAAACAGGTACGATTTTCCCTATAGCTGAAATTGCCCGTTTGGCCAAAGCGCATGGGGCGCTGTTTCATACGGATGCGGTGCAAGTAATCGGCAAAATTCCTTTAGATGTAAAAAATACGGCGATAGATATGTTGTCTTTGTCCGGGCATAAATTTAATGCGCCCAAAGGGGTAGGGGCTTTATATGTGCGGCGCGGAACCCGTTTTACGGAATTTATGATGGGCGGCCACCAAGAAAAGGCCCGCCGCGGCGGCACCGAAAATATCCCGTATATCGTGGGACTAGGCAAAGCGGCTGAGCTGGCCAAAGCGCGCGCCGAAGGCCCCGCGATTGCCAACATGGCGGCCTTGCGCGACCATTTGCAAGAGGGGCTGTTGTCCAAAATTCCCGATAGCAAATTAAACGGAGATCCGGATCACCGCGTTCCCAATACCGTCAATATTAGTTTTGGCTATGTGGAAGGGGAAGCAATTTTAATGCACTTAAATGAATATGGCATTTGTGCCTCCTCGGGTTCGGCTTGTACTTCGGGCTCGTTAGAGCCTTCTCACGTACTGCGTGCGATGGGAGTGGATTTCCAGTTTGCGCACGGATCGGTGCGGTTTTCTTTATCCGAAGAAACCACGCAAGAAGAAGTGGATAAAGTAATAGAAGTATTGCCGGGGATTATTGAGAACCTGCGCAAAATTTCCCCGTTTGCACGAATGGCTAAATAAAGACTTTTTTCCCTTCCGGGCGTGCTTGCTAGGCACGCCCGGTTTTTATTAAAATAAAAAAGTCGGGTGCATATTTTTACCGGAGGATTCATGAAGAAATTAGTCTTACTGACAGCTGTATTGTTTGTTGCGGCGGGGTTGTTTGCCAAAAACACCGTCATTTATCACACCAGTGATACCCACGGATATTATTATTCAAAAAATGGCGTAGGCGGTTTTGCGGCTTTAGCCAATGTACTCAAAAACGGTCCGCATCCGTATCTGCTGCTGGACTCAGGCGATTTTGCCAACGGAACGGCCGAGGCCAAAAGTTCCAAAGGTATTAAAAGCGTACAATTAATGAATAAACTGGGCTATCAGGCCACTACTATCGGCAATCATGAATTTGATTTTAAAGAAGCGGCCCTTGCCCCGATGTTTGAGGCCTTAGATTTTCCGGTCTTAGCGGCTAACTTTGTAGAGACCAAAACCAACACCTATCCGGCGCACGTCAAACCTTATGAAATCTTTGATGTGGACGGAGTCAAGGTGGCGGTGATTGGACTGGCCAACCGCGCGGCCGCTTCTACCCTCAAAAAATATAAATTTTTAAAACCGATGAAAGCTTTGGAAAAAGCCTTAAAAGAAGTGGAGGCCTTACACCCCAATGTAGTAGTGGTCATTGTGCACGATTCTTTGCGCGATCAAAAACATGGCGTGCAACCTTATGTGGGAGATATCGGACGCAAATTTAGCGGCCGTGTCAATTTGGTGTTGGGCGGACACGCTCATATTTTCATTAATGAAAAAGTCAAAGATACCCTTTATGTAGAAAGCGGTTGCAATATACAAAATGTCAATAAAATAACTGTAGTTACGGATGATGAAACCGGCAAATTTGTTTCGGCACAAGCAGAGTTAATTCCGCTAGAAGTATCCAAAGTAGGACAAGATGCCAAGGTGGACGCTTATGCCAAATCACTTATGGAACCGGGGATGGACAAAGTAATCGGCAAGGCGGCTGAAACAATTGCTATCTCCTCGAACAATCCCGAACATAAAGACAGTCCGCTCAATAATTTTATTGCAGACTTGGGCCGCGCTTATACAGGCGTGCAAATTTTTGCTCAAAATAACGGCGGTACGCGTGTAGAGTTGCCAAAGGGCACTATTACTCGGCACGATGTGGTGGATGTCAATCCGTTTGATAACAAAATTATCGTGATGACTGTAGACGGCAAATTCCTAAAATATCTGGTAAAACATACCTTGCTGCCGCGTAGTTTATATACCTATTCCGGTATGACGATTACCTACCGCAACAAAAATGGTAAAGTGAAAGATTTAAAACTGTTTGTAGACGGGCAACCGGTAGAAAACCACAAAACCTACAGCTTTGCTACCAACGACTATGTGGCCGCCGGTAATATGGAAGGCTGGCCGTTTAAGCGCATCAAAGCGGAAGAGAAAAAACCGTTTGGTACCAAAGGATTGCGCACGTTATTAGAAGAAGGAATTGCGGCACAATCTCCGTTAGTTGCTTTGCCGACAGGACGTATTGTAGAAGTGAAATGAAACAAGCCGTTCGTATTTTGTTGTTATTGGTGACAAGCATCGGATTTTTCGGTTGCGCACCTAAAGAATTGCCTTCAGTCAATTTGTTTATTACGACAGATATAGAGGGAGTCTTTTGGTCGCGGCCGGAACCGCGTTATGGCAACGAAATCACGGGCGGACTTTCCATCTTAAAATCCTTTTTAGATAAACAAAACACCCCCTTTCTGTTACTAGAAGGGGGGAATTGGTTTGCGCAAACGCCGGAGGGTACCCTTTCGCAAGGGGCGTATTTGAATGAAGTAGCCACTAGTATCCCTTACAGCGGCCGTTTATTTACGGAAAAAGATTTAGCATATGGTTGGAGATCCTTAGCTTCCATTATCAAAGAGTCCCCCGCTCCGTTTGTATTGTCCAATGTGGTGCTGTCTAACGGCCGCGTGCCGGAGGGAGTACAACCTTGGTTATTAAAAGAAGTAGGGGAGT
>JAZNEO010000074.1:0-2567 GCA_045588685.1 Candidatus Avelusimicrobium sp.
AAGACTTTGTTTATTGCCTCTGGTAATTTTCGGCGTGACATTTTTATTGTTTTTTCTCACGCAGCGGTTAAGCCCCGAAATGCGTGCGTCTTTATATATTAAAGACCCGCGGCAAATGGGCTCCATGGAAGAAGTCATTCAAAAATATGGCTTGCGCGATAATTTATTTAAGCAATACGGTCGCTGGTTGACGGGGGTACTAAGCGGTGATTTGGGTTATAGTCAAAGTGCCAATATGCCGGTGAAACAAGCTATTAAAGAATATTTACCGGCAACGGTACAACTAGCGTTTGTAACGATTGCGTTAGTGGTGTTTTTCGGTGTTTGGTTTGGCACAGTATCAGCGGTAAAAAAAGACAAGTGGCAGGATCAGTTGGCCCGTTTAATCAGCGTGGGGGGATTTTCTTTACCAATTTTTGTGTTGGGGCTTTTACTACTGATGTTATTTTATGGCAAATTAGGTTGGTTTCCGCCGGGTGGATACTCTTTGTCAACAGACGTAACTATTCACTTGCCTTCCTTTCATCACTATACCGGATTTTTGTTGATAGATTCTTTGCTAAATGGTAACTTGCGGGTATTTATAGACGTATTGCGTCATTTATTTTTACCGGCATTAACTCTATGTTTGGGCTCTTTTGCCTTGATGGTGCGGGTCATGCGCTCCTCTATGTTGGAGGAATTAAATAAAGATTATGTGCGCACCGCACGTGCTAAAGGTCTGCCCGAACGGACGGTTATTTATCGTCACGCCGGTAAAAATGCCATCATCCCGGTTATTACGTTAGCAGGGATTCAATTTATCCGTTTGCTAGGGGGCACGGTGATTGTGGAAACGATTTTTGATTATCCGGGCATTGGCCGTTTCGGAGTGACGGCGGCACAACAGCTGGATATTGCGGGAATTTTGGGATTTTCGCTCATGGTGGCTGTACTCTTTGTGGTAGGTAATTTACTATCTGATATCTTATACACAGCGGTGGACCCGAGGATCAAACTGCATGACTAAACGTATTTGGAAACGCATTTTACAAAACAAATCCTCTTTGTGTGGATTTATATTAGTGGCCTTTTTTGCCGGGGTGGCTTTATTTGCTCCTGTGCTGGCTCCTGCTCATAGCAAGGACGTGTATCAAATGCCACAAAGCAGTTATGACATCGTGCCACAGCCACCGTCTGCGCAACATTGGTTTGGGACGACCGAACAACAATATGACTTGTATTACGGAGTCATTTGGGGAACGAGGCTGGCTTTTAAGATTGGTATTTCGGTTACATTTTTTGCTTTTTTAATTGGGCTTTTTTTGGGAAGTGCCGCGGCGTATTTTGGCGGGAAAATAGACGAGATTATTATGCGTTGTACGGATGTCGTGTTTGCGGTGCCTTCACTGGTGTTGGCTATGGTAATTGCCGCTATGTTGGGACCGGATATTAAAAATATGATGATTGCTTTAACGGCGGTAGCATGGCCTTCGTATGCGCGGTTAGTGCGGGGAGATGTATTGTCTGTTAAAGAACGGGATTTTGTCACTGCCTCTAAGGCATTGGGGGCGCGAGGGCCTCGGTTATTACTGAGGCATATTTTGCCAAATTCCATTTACCCGTCTATTGTTGTGGCTAGTTTGGATATTGGTTATATTGTACTGACTGCCGCTTCTTTGTCCTTTTTGGGATTGGGAGCCCAACCGGGCACAGCCGATTGGGGGCAATTAATTGCCTTAGCGCGTAATTGGGTGCTAGGTAGCGGTAGTAACACATTTGCCTACTGGTACACCGTCGTAGTACCGGGGGGAGCTATTTTCTTATTTGTATTAGGCTGGAATTTGTTGGGAGATGGGTTTCGCGATATTTTGGACCCGCGCCAGGGCTAATTTAAGCTACAATAAGAGAAAGGGATTTTTTTATGTGAGGTTATAACATGATTAGAAGGAAGGATCTGTATACATCTTTAAGTGATAGTGCATTTCGCCAACCGGAAAAGGTGGCCTTAGTGGAAGCATCCACCGGAAAGAAAGTTACTTATGCTGAACTGCTGATGAAAGTGGATCGTGCGGCCGATATGTTTTGGGAACACGGCATTCGCAAAGGCGACCGTGTAGCGGTAGTACATCGCAACTCTATTGAAGTGGTGGTGGCGAACTACGGCTTGTATAAGATTGGTGCGATTTGTATCCCAATGAACTTTATGGTCACCAAACAAGAAGAAATCCAATTCATCTTGAATAATGCCGGTGCCAAAGCGGTAGTCACACAACAAGAATTTATTCGCCATTATTTGAAAGCGCAACCGTCACTACCGGATTTGAAATATATTTTCTCTACAGATACCATTCCGGAATCTGCTCAAGATAAACCGTTTGTGCAATTGTTTTGGGATCAGATCGAGAAATCTACTTTTCATGATGAAACAGCCGGAGCTTGCGCTCGTACGGAGGATGATGCCTTTATCTTGTATACTTCCGGCACTACGGGCCAACCCAAAGGAGCTATGGTCACGCATGGTAATTTGGCCAGTAACGTTATTTCTTGTGCCCAAATTTTTAAGATTAACGATGACGATGTGTTCT
>JAZNEO010000075.1:0-1987 GCA_045588685.1 Candidatus Avelusimicrobium sp.
TGCATCTAATATTCCTAATAAAGATATACAAAAATATGTTAAGTCTACGGGAAATTATATTTGGCATATTTTTTCTTGGGAATTGTTAAACGAAAACCAATATTTGATTGGAGAAAAAGCAAAAGAAGCTTATGATAAAATTGGCAAAAAAGATGCTATTTATATTAAGTGGTTTGAAGATAAGCATACCAAGGACTTAATTTGTGATTTGACTACCGCAAAAAAATTAGATGACTTTGTAGAAATATATGTTGTTGGCAAGGATTTTAAATGGACTTATATTAAAACACACGAAAGCATGTGTGGTCCATATTTTATGATAAATAAGTAACATTTTAAGAAAATGAGGCTTTTAGACCGGTTCCATTTTGAGTGTCGGTCCCAAAATCCCGAATGCGTAAGCGTTCGGGATTTTACTTTTTCACTCTTCACTTTTCACTATTCACTAAGTTCGCATTCGGGATTTTTGGGAAGTAATTAGTAATAGTGAAGAGAGAAGAAGTATTGCGGCTTCGCCGCTTTTATGTTATAATGTACTTAAAGGTCGGTGATTCTATGAAAAAATATGATGCAAAATCTAACAAAAAATTATTTTATGAAAAGCTTTGGCCATATTTTGACGAGGGAATGGTTAGGGAGATATATAGTTCTGATCATCTTTGTATTTTGTCATTGGGTGAAAGGTTGTATGTGGCTTGCCCTTTTCTTTTAATCGATAATCAACCGTATGGAATCTATATGAATCCACCGGTTATGAGAAAAATTGTAAAGAACAATAGGAAATTTTATTCAGTTTTGAATGGCATCTTCGATGATATTGAATTAAACAAAGATCTCATTTTTATATTTTCCAATGAAAAAATCGCCTTTTGGAAGAAATGGATAGAAGAAAACAAGAACGTTAATAAGATGGATGAAAAGTTAGAAAAAGAAATTAGTTTATTTTAATTTTCAAACATAAGAAAATCAGTTTTTCGACCAATTTTTTGTCAAGACGAGCCAAAACAAAAAGCACTCCGTACGGAGTGCCTTTCGTTTTTCCTATCCCTTTTGTTTAGGCAATCTGCGTAATCACCAGATGGGCGGAGACGGGTCGTGTGCCTCCGGCAAGCGGGGTGATGGTCAGGGCGGCGGCGGTGCCTTCGGGATTGCGCACCGTGAGGATGGAATTGATCGCCGTGGTGGTCACCAGAGCCATCCCAACGATCTGCGATGCGCCGGTGGCTCTGCCCACCACCGTGTAGGCCAGATCTTCGCCGTTGAGGGTCAGTATCAACTGACCGGCCTCGTCCACGCTCACCTCAAACAGCACCTGATAGGTGCCGATCTGCGCCAGATTGAAGGCGTCTGCGCCTACGCGAGGGAAGCTGACGTCGGTGCCCGGCGCCACGGTGGCCGTGTTGTCAGGGGGCATCAGCGCATAGAAGTCGGCGTAGTTCAGCACGCCACCGACACCTGCGGGACCTTGCGGACCCGTGGCACCGGTCAGCCCTCTCGGGCCGATGGGGCCTTGCGGCCCTCTGGGACCGATGGGACCTTGCGGACCGGGAGGACAGACCACGCAAGCGCCGTCACTGGGATTGTTCGGTGTGCCATCGCAGTTGCAGCCGCAATTGTCGCCGTCATAACAGTTGCTGCCATAATAATTCCGTCTGTTCATTGTTTTCACCTCCTTGCCTATCGTATGTTACATACTATGCTTGTCTCAGAACGGCGGTACAAAAGTTGTGCAACCGCTGATGGTTTGGCGGTAACTCCTTGCGCTATTTCTTTCGCTATGCTATAATGAACGTATCTCAATAACAGCGAGGTTTTCTTATGTGGTATCACGAGAGTGTCATTTATCAAATCTATCCCTTTGGCTTTTGCGGCGCACCGCGGCAAAATGACGGCGTGCTCACCCCTCGCATCCGCAAGGTGGCGGATATCACCGACCATCTGGTGAAACTGGGTGTGAACGCGGTGTATTTTTGCCCGGTGTTTGAAA
>JAZNEO010000076.1:0-4664 GCA_045588685.1 Candidatus Avelusimicrobium sp.
AGGTTCTTTCGAGGTGATACGGGTATTTAAAAAATGGTCCAGTTCTGCTTGGGTAATGTGATTTGAGCGAATTTTATTAAGTAGTAGTGCAAAAGATTTGTCTTCCTGTTGACGGAAAATGCGTGTTAATTCAAATACTTCTAGGCGGATACCGCGCAAAACATGGGCATCAAAAAAATAGGGGCTCCGGTACTGTGCCTGAAAATAATCAAAAAGGCCGTCCGCCGGAGATTCTTCTACGGGAGGTAATTGAAACAAATCTCCAAATAAAACAATTTGTTTGCCGCCAAATGGCGCCTGATTGTGTGTGGAAATGCGTAAAATATAATCCATGGCATCCAGCAAATCGGCCCGAAGCATAGAGGCCTCATCTATAATCAGCGTGTCTACTGCGTCCACCGTGCGGCGCGGCAATTTTTTTAGATTATCTAAATCTAACAAATTACCGGGTTTGAGATGAAAAAAAGAATGTACCGTCTGCCCCCGGACATTGACAGCCGCAATCCCGGTCGTAGCCAGCACGACAGCATTTTTGGCCGTACGTTGGGCAAAATAACGTAGTAGTGTGGTTTTCCCGGTGCCGGCTTTGCCTGTGATAAAGATAAACGGAGCTTGTGCCGCCGGTGCTTGCAGCAGTGCCAGGGCATCTTTCCACTCATCAGTAAATTCTATTTGTTTGTCCGGAAGTGATACATCCATGTAGTTATTATACTAATTCCGACGATGTCTCTAACCCTTCTTTACCAGTGAGAAAAATTACGGCGGACATTATAATAAAAGTATGGCTTTTGGATATGCGTTACTACTTAGTTTCTTAGCCGGTACGGCTACAGGTATCGGCGGGCTTTTTTCATTTGGTCTTAAAAAGGACCAATTGGACAAACTGGCAGTATGTTTGGGGTTTTCTGCCGGAATGATGCTGTATGTGTCTTTTCTGGAAATGATGCCGCAAGCCCGCCATGTTTTGCAAGAAAATTACGGTTTAACGGCAGGAGAATTTTGGGCAACCATTTTGTTTTTTAGCGGAGCCGGCGTGGCGTGGTGTATGGACCGGTGGGTGCCGTCCAATCATATCCATTGTGAAAAATCTGCCCCTACCAATTCCTTAAAGCGGGTGGGAGTATTGACGGCACTGGCTATTGCAATTCACAATTTGCCGGAAGGGTTAGCTACGTTTATGGCCGCTACGGAAAATGTCCCTTTGGGGCTGTCGATTGCCGTAGCCGTAGCGGTGCACAATATTCCGGAGGGAATGGCTGTGGCCCTGCCTGTATATCAAGCCACGGGTAGCCGTCAACGTGCATTTTGGTATAGCTTAGGAGCGGGGCTGACCGAGCCGCTGGGGGCGGTGTGCGGATTTTTATTTTTCCGCTCTCTTTTAGGCCCGGCGGCTTTGGGAGTTTTACTAGCTTTTACCGCCGGGATGATGGTCTATATTTCGCTCGATGAACTGTTGCCCACTGCGCATGAGTATGGTGACGGACATACTGTGATTATCGGTGTACTGGGCGGTATGGCAGTTATGGCACTGACACTATTGGTGTTTTAAAATTAAACAGCCGCTTCAAAGGAGCGGCTGTTGTACGTGGATTTTTATCTTAAAATTTTAAAACAAATACGGCGCTAGCAGGAACGATAAAATCATTTCTATCGAATAACTGGTAACGTTGATGGCAAAACTGAGGTTTAACGCATCGCGGGCAGTCAGGCGTTTGCGGTTACATAGCCATAAGAAAGCCGTTTCGAACACCAAACAAGACAGCCAAATAACCCACGGTTGCGGCATCCAGGGTCCTAATACCCGCCAAGACAGAGGCAGGGTAATCAAATTAGCCACTAATACCGAGTATAAAATGCGGTAGCTCTTGCGCGTGTAGTATAAGTAGGCCCAAGCGGCTACTAGTTCTAACATGATAATAATGATAAAGGACGTCCACGCATCGGCACGCAACAAATCATGGCTCATCGGTTCGGTGGGGGCCAGTTCTACTTGTAAATCTTTTTCGCGTACAATCACGTGAAAATTGCTGCGCAATTTTTCCGGCGCGGCAAATACGTTGCTGGTGCGTTTTACACCGTCTGAAAAATCTAATACCAGTTGCTGATAGGGGGCATATTCGTAGGCAATAGAAAAACAAGTATGCGCCTGGCAATATAATTTTTGAAGCCCATAGGTACCCAGCGGAGCACTTTGCAAACATTGATTATCCTGACATTGGATTTGCTCACTGGTTTGCGGCAGGACCGCCGGTTGGTTTTGCTGCGAGGAATAGATAAAGGTAAAATCCATTTCCGGTTTAGGTGCTACGCCGGCCCACAAAGGGGCAAATGCGGCCAAACAACAGACAAAAATAAAAAGTTTTTTCATAGCTCAGTCCTCTATATTTGCTATTATAACATTATCTTACTGGGAAGGGGAATGTATGATTTTTACCAATACGCAACTAAATCGATATGCAGACGTCATGGTGTGGGCGATGGAAAATGCCCGCCGCGGCGGAAAATTTAAAAAATATGATACGGTATTAATCCGCTGTGAAGTGGGTGCGATGCCGTTGGCACAAGCCGTGTATAGTCGTCTCTTGGAGAAACGCTATCATCCAATCGTGCGTTTCATTACGCCGGAAGGATTTCAACAGGCTTTTTATTCATTAGCAGATGCCAAACAACTAGCTTATATTGCGGCCGGAGAAGAAGCATTGCAAGAATCGTTAAATGGAATGATTGCTTTGCGCGCACCGGACGATTTAATGGCGCTTAAAAACGTAAATCCGGCCCGCATTGGCCAAGCGGCGGTGGCACGCAAAAAATTACGTGAAATTTTGGACCGCACCGAACAAGCGGGAAAATTTTCTTGGACGTTGTGCAATTTCCCCACGCAAGAACTGGCCGATAAAGCCGGACTGAGCTTAAAAGAATATGCCGCCCAAGTGGCCAAAGCGTGCTTTTTAAATGAAAAAGATCCGGTAGCCAAATGGAAAGAAGTGATGAAACAAATTGAGCAAACCGGCAAATGGCTTAACAGTCTAAAAATTGAAAAATTACACGTGGGTTCGGCGCATATGGATTTTGAAGTATTACTCGGCGAAAAGCGCAACTTCATTTCCGGCGGGGGGAACAATATTCCTTCGTTTGAAATTTTTACCTCGCCTGATTGGCGCGGTACGCGCGGCGTATATTTTGCCGATTTATCTTCTTATCGCAGTGGCAATTATGTAAAAGGCGTGCGCTTGGAATTTAAAAACGGGCGCGTGGTGAAAGCAACGGCTGAAAAAGGCCAAGAATTTTTGCGCAAGATGTTAGCGATGGACCGCGGGGCATCCCAAATTGGGGAGTTTTCGCTCACTGATCGGCGCTTCTCTAAAATTGATAAATTTATGGCCGATATTCTGTTTGATGAAAACTTTGGCGGTAAACACGGCAACTGCCATGTGGCTGTCGGATCTAGCTATGCCGATACGTTTGCCGGAGATGTGCGCAAACTGGACAAAAAACTCAAAGAAAAATTGGGCTATAATGAATCGGCCTTGCATTGGGATTTGATTAATACGGAAGATAAAACCGTACACGCCACCGTCAAAGGCGGCAAAAAAATCCTAATTTACCAAAAAGGCCAGTTCTGCCTGTAAGCGTGCCTGTAGGATTTAAAAACCCCCGCTCACGAGAGCGGGGGTTTTGATCTATTAACACTTTGGAGCGGAAGCTGGGCAATAGGGCCCTTCACAACAACCGCCGTTGTAAGTCGCAGGACTCCCATAGCCACCACAAGACGCTGGAACATTGGCTATGCATTTAGAACCTTCATTAAACGTTGAATAACGGCATGAATAATCAGCGTTAGCTATACAGACACTCCCCGAATTAAACTCTCCTGAACATGATGCCACCCCATTTCCATAGCAGGTACTTTCACTAAATGTATTTCCATGGCAAGCGTAATAGCTATTAGCCTCACACGTAGAATTACTAAAAGTTCCTTCTGAACAGGGATATCCATCTGTACCAACATCTGCTGTACATAAACTTCCGTTTGTAAAGGAAGAATGATAGCATCCCTGGTGTGTTGCTTTACAGGTTCCACCATTATCGACTGCTACATAATCACATGTATGAAAGCCCCCCAAACACATTCCTCCTTCTTCAATAACTAGAGGTTCTTCTTCTGTTCCATTTGTTGCTTTATATCCACAAAATCCATTACTATACGGCATGCCATTGGCTTTGCAACGGTCTTCTTCTGTTCTAAAACTTTTGGCGTTCTTGTTGGACCAGGTGCGACTCACATGATCGCACGTGGCTTTATCAATTTCTTGGTCTAATAAATAGGCCGTGTAACCGTCTGCACTGGTTAAATCTTGTCCGTTTAGCAGTTTGCCACATAATCTTTCCGCGCGTTCATCTCCTGTTTTGGCTTCACAATGTAACTGCCCGGCAAACATAGGACTCTCATCTAAATAACTAGCCAGCCGTACATTATCGAGCTTACTATTGGTAACGCGGATGACATTTGGGTCTGCGGTATTATTAGGCGTTACTAAGGCAAAGGTTAAATCTGCATTATTCATGGTAACATCTAAATTAGCCATTTCGTCTGTATACGCGCCATTGGTCATTTTAATGGCTTCTTCGGCATCTTTAAGGGCTTTGGCTCCGGGGAGCATAGT
>JAZNEO010000077.1:0-4549 GCA_045588685.1 Candidatus Avelusimicrobium sp.
AGCTTAAAACGCCCACAGCACAACGTTTAGAGACTTGATGCCTTGAAAACAGCGGCGTTCCAAGAAATCGTAGCAAAAAAAAAAAACAAGTCAAGCTTTTTTTATTTATCGACGAGAAAATAGCCAAAAAGGAAACAATAAAAAATGCGCAAGAGATTTTCCCTTGCGCATTACTAGCTTTTGATAGAAATAAAATAACCCGCTAACAAGCGGTTATTATCTTCTCATGTGAGAGAATTTAGGATAAAGAGCGTCGGTAAATTTATCAAATTCACCTTCCCCTCCGCGAATTTTTAGATTGACGGAAAGTACATATACGTCCGTAGTTAAAATCTCGCGCCAATTATCCGGGAACTTCACAAAATCCTTGAAAGTCGTCACCAAAGGCAGACCATGACGCGTCTGTTCAAAAGTACGCAAATGGTCTTCCGTGTAACGTTGATGATCCGGGAAACGCCACACTTGTTTTAGCGTTAATCCCAACCCCTTCAACGTATTTTCAAAAGTTTCCGGATGACCTAACGCACTAAAGCAAGTTACTTCGCCTTTGATTTCTTTCAAATCCACTTTTTGCGCGTTGCATACGTCGAAATAATAATCCGGCTCGTGCACACTTTCAACTATATCTACCAAGTCGTTATATTCACGGATTTTATCTTTCGTTTCTTCCAAACTCCGCGCATCCACCTGATCACAATGTGTCAGCACCACCAAATTGGCTCTCTTGAGTGCAGACAACGGCTCGCGCAAATTTCCTAACGGTAACAGATGCCCGCCTCCAAACGGATTTTTGGCATCAATTAAAATAATGTTGGCGTCTCTTTTTAATGCGTGATGCTGTAATCCGTCGTCTAACAAAATAATCTGGCTTTTAAATCGGCGTAATGCTTCCGTGGCGGCGGCCGCACGGTTACGGCCGATGACAATAGGTACTTTATATTGGATGAGCAAACGGCTCATCATATACGGCTCATCTCCGGCTAGTCGCCAGTCCGCATCCGGATTGTCAAATAAAATGACTACCTCGTCTTTATTTTGTTGTTGGCGTTTATATCCGCGTGAAACAATACTCACTCTTATTCCTTCTTTGGCCAATGCCATAGCGGCCAGTAACACTGCCGTCGTCTTACCGGTCCCCCCCGCCGTGATATTACCAATACACACTACCCGGGAATTGACGGAACGCACCGCCTTCCAACCGTTCTCATAAGCCAATCGGTTCAAATATACTCCTATCCCATACAATTTGCTGGCTATTAACAAAAGAAATCGTCCGGCCCAATTTTGCTTCCATTTTTCCCGTAATTTGAGTGCGTCCATAATTATCCTCACCACTAAGTAAAGTGGATATATTGTAGCATTTATTGCAAAACTTGTCGGCCTTGCCCTATCCCCGGATAAAGTTAGTATAATAAAGTATGCGCTTTGAGAAATCGCCTTCTTATTTTATGCAATATGTCGGGCTGAAAACAGCCTGTTTTTGTTTACGCTTAATTCCTTACCGTGCGGCTTGCGCCTTTGGCCGTTTTTGCACCAACGCCATAACTTATATAATGAAGAAACGCTTTGAACGCAGTGTGCACGATATACAACTAGCCTTCCCTGAAAAATCCGTCGAAGAAGCCAGAGAAATTGCGCGTGAGTCGTGGCGTAATATGGGACAAATTTTGGCAGAGTTTGTGCATTTATCGGCTATGTCTGGCGACAAAGTTTCTCAAAAAGTGGAAATACGCGGAGTCGAAAAATTGCACTATGCCCGTCAGCACACCGGCGGTATTATACACATTGGGCATTTCACCAACTGGGAAGCATTTGGTTTAGCAGTCGGCGTGGCCGGAATTGAATCTAACAGCATGGCTCAGAAAGTAGACAACCCTTATGTCGATGAAGAAACAAACCGTTTGCGCCATGTATTCGGTGGAATCACCGTATACAGTAATCATCACGCCAATCCCTTTTTTACAGCGGTACGATTGCTGAAGAAACACCAAATGCTGGGTATTTTAACCGACCAAAATGCGGTTGCCAGTGAGATTTTTATGCACTTTTTAGGTAGAGTGGCGGCGGTGTCTCCCATTACCGCGCTTTTATCGATCCGCCTACAAATACCGGTGCTGCCCGTTGTAGTTACGCGGGAAAAGCAGCGGCTTATCTGCACCGTAGAAGACCCCTTGCTTCCGCCGGCGGAATATAGCCAAGAAAACATTCGTGCTTTCACCCGTCAATTAACCGATATTTACGAACGTTGGATTCGCCAGTATCCGGGCAATTGGCTCTGGGCACATAACCGTTGGAAACGCGAAAAAGAGGGCCAAAAATGGTTTGAGGAGCATCCGGAATGTCAAATAAAATAAAAGCTGTTTTCTTTGACCGTGACGGCACATTAATTCATGAAAAACCGGGCACTTATCTGTCCGATCCGGCCGCAGTACGATTGTATGCTCCCGTCCCCAAAGCATTGGCGCTACTTACCAAAGCCGGCTTTCAACTTTTTATTGTTTCCAACCAATCCGGTATCGGCCGCGGTTACTTTACAGAAAAGGAAGTGCTGGCGGTGCATACCCGTCTAAAAGAGCTATTAAAACCGGTTCAAATACGCGATATTGTATTTTGCCCGCACGCACCTGATCAAGCTTGTTCCTGCCGCAAACCCGGCACTTTACTAGGAGAGCAATTAATTCAAAAATACAATATCGATATCTATCATTCCTTTATGGTGGGAGATAAAAAAGCAGATGTACTTTTTGGTCAAAAATTAGGGTGCCGCGCCGTGCTGGTAACAACCGCCAACGGTAAGCATCATTTGCAAAAATATCCCGATCTAAAACCTGATTTTATTGCGTCTGATATGCTGACTGCGGCACGATATATTTTAAAAGAGGACAAACAAGATGACTACTAAAATAGCATTCGCATTTATGCTCCCCTTGCTACTTTTAGCCTGCCACAGCCGCCAACAAAACGCTGTCGTCACTTCTACCCCTCAACAAATCAAACAAGAAACTGTTACACAAGCCGATTCAACATCAACACCTGTTACAGAAATAAAAACCGCTACGGTGTCTGCGGCTCCTTCTGCTCAAAAGACCGCTGTGGCTACGTCGCAACCTCGCGCCACTGCTTCTACGGCCACGCCCGTCAAGACAACTGCGCAATCCACCACTGTCCCTGCTCCCGTCGAACCGGAAGTAAAAGCTCCGCTTGCCCAAGAGCCCACTTTTGACCAAGAAGATACTATTGATTTGAAAAATCGTTTACTACACCCGTACGCCTCGGAAGTTTTAGAAAAAAATAAGCCGCAACAGGCGCCTTGGGCATACGAACAGTTAAAATACGGTATTTATTATTCTTTCGTCAAAGCCGGAACTGCTTATATTCACAACCGCGGACTCGTGCAAATCAACGGCCGCCCGGCCTACTTATTGCAAACAACCGCTTTTTCCGCAACTGTAATTGACACCGTATTCAAAGTGCGGGATATCAACCAGTCTTGGCTAGACGCAGCAGAACTCTACTCTCTCGGATACGGACAAAGTGTTCGGGAAGGCAATTACAAACGTGACGAATGGCTTACGTTTGATTATACAAACCGCCAATATCGAGGGCAAATTCAAAAAAAAGAAGCTCCCAAAAATATCCAGGGGCCGCTGGAAATAAAGGTGTTAGATATGCTCAGCGCTTTATACTATGTACGGGCGCAAAAATTAGAAATAGGCCAGGATATTATTTTTGACATTATTAACCGGGAAAAACAATATCCGCTAATCGTAAAAGTATTAAAAAAAGAAACTGTTAAAACAGCTGCCGGTAAATTTGATTGTGTTGTCGTAGAACCGCAACTGCGTGGAGAAGGCATTTTTGTATCCAAGGGAAAAAGTCTCAAAGTGTGGCTGACAGATGATGAATATAAAATGCCTGTCAAAATGTCGGTAGAAGTGTTTATCGGCTCTGTATCGGCGGAGTTATTGGCTTATCAAAGACAAGCCCCTACAAATATTTTATAATGATTACAAGAGGACCTCATGAAAACCGTAACAACCAAAAGACTCAAAGAAATTTTACGCGCTTTTAAAGGCAAAGAAATGATCGTGGTCGGCGATGTTATGCTGGATCACTTTATCAAAGGCTCTGTCTCTCGTATCTCACCGGAAGCTCCGGTGCCTGTGGTGGCTGTGAACAAGGAATTTTTTGTAGCGGGAGGAGCGGGCAACGTGGCCGTCAATTTGGCGGCTTTAGGTGCCAAGCCTACCTTGGTATCTGTCGTCGGACGGGATGCCGGCGGTGAAATTTTGAAAGAATTTTTGCGCAAACAACAAGTTAACATTCAAGGTATTGCGGAAGATTACGACCGCCCTACCACGCAAAAAATCCGTGTGATGGCTGAACAACAACAAATCGTCCGCTATGACCGCGAAAGTAAACACACTATTTCTCCGGCGGTAAGCGTAGAATGTATGCAAAATTTTAATCACGCACTTAAAACGGCCAAAGGAGTTATTTTATCCGACTACGGTAAAGGAATGCTCAGCGACAGCAATATCAAAACTTT
>JAZNEO010000078.1:0-1658 GCA_045588685.1 Candidatus Avelusimicrobium sp.
AGATGCCTGCCGCAAACGCAAAATCCCCGTATGTGTGGATCCTAAACTGGATAATTTCAAAAAATACAAAAACATCACTTGTATGACCCCCAACACGAAAGAGGCTTGGGAAGGAGCCGGTTTATCCCCCCAAAGCGGCGAAGAAGCTATTGAAAAATTGGGGCAGAAAATTTTGAAAATGTTACAGGCTGATTCTATTTTAATTACCCGCAGTGCAGACGGTATGAGTTTGTTTGAAAAAGGCAAAGCCAAACCCACCACCGTAAAAGCCACCGCGCAGGAAGTATACGATGTAACGGGTGCGGGTGACACGGTAATTTCTGTTTTCACTTTAGCCTTAGCCTGCGGAGCCAAACTACATGAAGCCGCCGTACTGTCCAACTATGCAGCCGGCATTGTGGTGAGCAAATCCGGCACGGCTACCGCTACCGTACAAGAAATTGAGAAGGTACTTCCATGAAAGATGTTTTGATTGTCATTCCTGCACGGTATGGTTCTTCGCGCTTGCCGGGTAAAATGTTAAAACTTTTAGCCGGTAAACCCGTTGTAATGCACGTGTACGAGGCCTGCAAAAAAGCAAATGTTGGCGAAGTGTTGATTGCTACAGAAAGTCAACTCGTAGTGGATGCTTTGGCTAAATTCGGCGCTAAGGCCGTGCTGACTAGCGATACCTGCCAGAGCGGAACAGACCGCATTTATGAGGCCGCTAAAGACCGTCCGGAGCAAATCATTATTAATGTGCAGGGAGATGAGCCTTTTATTGCTCCGTCCACCATCCAAAAAATTGCAGCTCTCTTACAAGCTGAGCCCGATTGCGACATTGCTTCAGCCGTAATTGCCACCTTAGATGACAAAAAAATTGACAATCCGAACTGTGTCAAAGCCGTGCTCAATAAAGACGGAAAAGCTTTGTATTTTTCACGTTCTCGTGTTCCTTACAAACGAGAAATTACGGATGCCAACAAAAATATTCCTTATTGGCAACATTGCGGTATCTACGGGTATCAACGTAAAGCGTTGGAACGCTTTGTACAGTTACCGCAGAGCCCGCTGGAAAAACTGGAAAAATTGGAACAATTACGCGCGCTGGAAGACGGTATGACCTTAAAGTGCGTGGTGATTGAAGGCACCGGCCCAGCCATCGATACAGAGCAAGATTTATTGGCCGCAGAAGCGTATCTAAAACTTTCTTAAAGCGAGAACTCCCGCTTTGGCGGGAGTTCCCTTTTTTGAGCAGATTTTTTATTAATAAAGGAGAATTAAAATGAGCAAATTTATTATTATTACCGGCGGAGTGGTTAGCTCTTTGGGAAAAGGAATTTCCGGCGCCAGTATCGGAAGACTGTTGCAGTTACACGGCCTAAAAGTAAATATGATTAAGTGCGATCCGTATATCAATGTGGACCCGGGCACGATGTCTCCTTATCAACACGGAGAAGTATTTGTGACGGTGGACGGCGCGGAAGCGGATTTGGATTTGGGCCACTATGAACGTTTCTTAGACGTAGAAATGACCAAAGCAAATACCAATACCGCCGGCAGCATTTATCAAACCGTGATTGACAAAGAGCGCCGCGGCGAATATTTGGGAGCTACCGTACAAGTAATTCCTCACATTACGAACGAAATCAAAAAACGTTTCTGCGCGTTTGAAAAAG
>JAZNEO010000079.1:0-1552 GCA_045588685.1 Candidatus Avelusimicrobium sp.
TTACGGCCGTACCCCAGTCATGCGGGATGTTTTCAATTTCGCGGTAAGCAATAGCGCGTTTTCCGTTCCAAGAAGCGAACACGGCTCCGATAGCACCCCACAATTGTTCCATCGGATCATCAGGGAAATCTTTGCCGAGCACTTTTTTAACAGTTTTCTTAAAATCAGCACATAATTTCTTGAGGGCTACTGTCGGAATTTCGGTATCGTCTTTGATGCCGAGGTGTTTTTTCAATTCGCCCATCATGTTGTCTAAAATTTTGCGGATGCCTTCTCCGTCTTTGGGTTCGATGCCGGCCGCTTTTTCCATTACCACGTCGGAGTACATCATAATCAAACGGCGGTATGCATCGTACACAAAACGTTCGTCATTGGTCTTGGCAATCATGCCCGGAATGGTTTTTTCCGTCAAACCGATGTTCAAAATCGTTTCCATCATACCCGGCATGGAAGCGCGTGCACCGGAACGTACGGAGACCAAGAGCGGATTCTTTTCGGAACCAAATTCTTTTTTAGTTAATTTTTCTACTTTTTTAAGATTAGCTTCTACGTCTGCTTTTAAGGTTTTCGGGTAGGTTTTTTTATTATTCCAATAGTAGGTACAAACTTCGGTGGTGATTGTAAATCCCGGGGGAACGGGTAGTTTTAAGGTGCCGGCCATTTCGGCTAAGTTGGCTCCTTTGCCGCCCAAGAGTTCTTTCATTTTACCGTTTCCGTCGGCTCTTCCGCCGCCGAAAGAATAGACCATCTTGTTTACTTTCTTAGCCGCCGGTTTGGTTACTTTTTTAGCGGCCTTTTTTGTGGTTTTCTTTACCATGTGTTCTTTCTCTCCATGAATATAACAGATAGGTACGGAGCCGAATTTTATCTGCTCCGTTAAACAAATTTTACACCCCATATTGTATTTAATAAACGAGGGTCTTGGCAAGTCCTGTTTAAGGGCCCAGCGGGGGGTTAGGTCTAAAATAAGCGGGAGGATGGGACCAAGGACCCTGTTTTTCTAACGGCGGAAAAATTACACTATAAGTAGGAAGGAGCAAATAATATATGAACGGTATGTTGTTACAATCTAAAAAAGTTCAATTGCACAAAAAACGTTTACTCGAACGGGAAGTGATGTGGATTAGGCGTGAATTTAAGGATTTTCATACGGTAAGCGATATTCCTTTTTTTAATGTGGAAGAAACAGCCCGCCTGCAATTAGGTGCTTATTGGATTTAATTTTTTTCATCTCCTTGTTGACACCCGCCAAATCAAATTGGCGGGTGTTCCTTTTTGTCCGTTTTCTCGTCACTTCCGCCTGCCGTCATTCCCGCAGGCTGTAAGCGGGAATCTCTTTCTTTTTGGCCGTTTTCTCGTCGGGAAATAAAAAAGGCTTGACTTGTTTTTTTTTTTTGCTACGATTTCTTGAAACGCCGCTGTTTTCAAGGCACTGAGTCTCTAAACGTTGTGCTGTGGGCGTTTTAAGCTTATTAAATAGGAGAATAAAAATGTCAAAGAAAGCCTTTACCTTAATAGAACTATTAATCGTAGTTCTGATTATCGGAATTCT
>JAZNEO010000080.1:0-10357 GCA_045588685.1 Candidatus Avelusimicrobium sp.
TGCTTTACCGGTAAGCCGTTTTATTATAGGAACAGACAACTTAGAGGTTCCTACTTCTGCCGTGGTAGAGATTTCCGGTACGGATGCCGATCGTCCGGGATTGGAAGGTTTTAGAGCGTGGATTTCTAAATTTGTCAAAAAGCGTTCGGCCGGACTGGATTGGAATACGCTACAAGAATTGCATGCCTTGTATGCCGAAGCATTAGCGGGCAATGCCACGCATCTTTCCCTTATGCAAGAGGCCACTCAAGCCATCATGGGTGAGCAAGATGACAAATTCTATAAAATCAAATTCTTAAATACCCAAGATCAAAACATTGCGGAATTAATATATACCCAAGATGGTTATTTGTCTTTGCGCCCCGTCCAAGGAAAGCATTTTTATTCTATAGAGGAAGGACCTCTGGCATTATCGCAAGAACTGGCCAAAGGGATTGCCGGAGTTAAGATTTCCAAAGATGGCCGTCTGTTGCTTAAAAAGAATGTATCTAATCAAGCGGTGCAACAGGTAGTTGACAATATCGTGGCCAGTGTGCAGGAAAAGTATCCGCAAGCCACCGCACACGTGCGTATGGGCAATCATGAATTTGGGATACAATCGTCAGGTCCTACCCGTAGATTTCAAACAGGCAATTTGCACTTTCATATTGAATTTACCCTGCCTGATGAGCAAAAGATTATTTCTTATACGGTGGCGGTAGATGCGAATTCTTTAACGGAAAATAAGACGCTGTCAAATGACGAATTATCCCAAAAGTATCAAACCGTTTTCCATGGGATTTATAGCAATGTTAATTGGCCGACTCGCCGCGTAATGCGGGCACTGTCAGGCGACGTATCTGTCACGGAAAATATACCCGGTACGTATGACTTTGCAATGCCCTTATTTGACGATGAAGGAGATCAGGCCTTCATTGCTGAGCAACTGCAGGTTTCTGTCAGCCGTCGTGTTTCCAAGCAAAATAAAAATGCTTTGAAAACCGCTTTAAGAAAATTAAAACTGGGAACAGAGGATCTTACTGTTGCCTTGAAAAACATAATAGGACGTACTTCGCCGGCTGTTTTATTGCTTGGTGTAGATGTTCCTTCCGAAGCACCGTTATTGGGAAGTTTAGCAAATTCGTTTCCCATGATTGGTTATAAAGGGGCTACTCTTGAGGAAAATTTAAGTTTGTTGCGCCCTAATCAAGAAAATATGATTTTCTTATATGCGCATGGGCGTGCCGTTAACGGCTTTAATAATTTCCGTCGCGAATGGACCGCAAATTTATTCAGTCCCTATTTAGATTCTATTTCTATCACTACATTGGCAGAAATTTTAAGTGCCATCCGTAAATACAATTCCGGTTTTACACACTTGTTGGTATGGACTTGCTATGCGGGGCAAACGCTGGAAGATTATATGAAATTAATCCGCAAAATACCTCAAATAGCCGACAAGATAAATATCTATATTCCCAGCGGGGTATATGAATTGCGCACTGACCAAGTAGAATTCCATAACAGGCAAATCTCTAATAGTTATTTCTCCGATATTTTAGATCACATGAGTTTCTATATCCATCATGGGAATACTTCTACATTGGCGCAAAAAGTAGTTATCAAAGGGAAATCGGTAGAGCCATTGGCTATCTCTATCAAACAGGTTAAAGATTTATTGCGGCAAAGTACTTCTTTGCCGGAAGGAACACTGCAGAATTACCGCAATCTCTTGACCGATATGCAAGCCCTGCGTGAGATTGCTTTGGCGCGCTCGCCACGTTCTTTTAAGAAGGCATTATTGGCCTATGCTAAATTGCATCCGGGTTATATAAAGGTGAATTATGAAGATTATGAAACGGTTGCTAACGAGATAGAGACACCAAAGAATTATGTGTGGGGCAATAACGAGAAAACCTTGGCAGATCTTTACGAATGGAAGAACACGGCCGTTATCTTAATCCCTCCTTCCGTCACTAATTATGTATCAACTACGGCCCAAACAGAATATAGCAAACTAAAAATGTCTACACCGGCTTTTGTTCCCACTCAACAGCCCTAGTTGGTCGTAAAATATGATATTTTTGAGCTGTTCCGTAAATACGGAACAGCTCTCTTTTTATCGGTTTAAAAATTACTAGCACAAGAGAAGAAAATCTGGTAGAATGAAAGCAGAAGGACTAAATCTCAAATGTGAGGACTATAGAAGGTATGAATACTAAAAAACCTGTAGTGGTCGGCATTGGGGAAGTACTTTGGGATGTTTTCCCGACTGGCAAACGTGCCGGCGGTGCCCCCATCAACTTTGTCTACCATGCTACGCAACTTGGCTCCGAAGGATATGCAATTAGCGCAGTAGGCAATGACGTATTAGGCACAGAAATTATTCAAGAAATGGAAAAAAATCATATTGGATATCTCTGTGAAACGATTTCCTATCCTACCGGAAGCGTAAAAGTGGAATTAAAGGATGGACAACCCTCCTACACGATTATTGAAGGTGTCGCATGGGACCATATCCCCCTCTCCCAAAAAGCAATTGATTTGGTTAAAAGAGCAGATGCCATTTGTTTCGGCACTTTGGCACTACGCCATCAGGAATCTAAAAATACCATTAAAACCTTATTAGATTATGCTCCCAAAGATGCTTTGCGTTTCTTCGATATTAACTTGCGTCAGCATTATTACAGCAAGGAATTGATTGAAGAATTGTTGGCTAAAGCCAATATTTTCAAAATTAATGACGATGAAATCAAGGTTATTAGTGAATTGTTTGGTATCCACGGTACCGAAGATGAAATCTGCAAATGGTTCTTGAAAAAATACAATTTGCGCTATGTCGTATTAACGGCCGGAGATAAATACAGCACAATTTATTCTAAAGACGAAGTATCTCGCATTGAAACGCCGCGCGTGAAAGTCGCAGATACCGTCGGTGCTGGAGATGCTTTTTCTGGTGCGTTTATTGCAGGTATTTTAGCGGGAAAAACCTTGCGCCAGGCTCATGAACAAGCGGTTAAAACGGCTGCTTTCGTGTGCACAAAGACCGGTGCTTGGCCCGCTTATAATTAATAGGAGAAAATATGACTGAAAAAAAAGAGTCTTCTTTAGTTGCAAAATTGATCCCTGTTATGTTGGCATTTTTTGCCATGGGATTTGTGGATTCCGTCGGTACAGCTACTAACTACGTGAAAGAAAGCTTCGGTCTTTCTAACACGGTAGCCAACCTGTGCCCCTCCATGGTATTTTTCTGGTTCTTGGTGTGTTCCGTTCCTACGGGCATGCTCATGAACAAAATCGGTCGCCGCAAAACGGTGTTGATCAGCTTGGGTGTTACAGTAGCCGCATTGGCTTTGCCGTTGTTGGCTTATAACTTTGCCATCATGATGTTGGCCTTTGCCTTATTGGGCATCGGTAATGCCTTGATGCAAGTATCTTTAAACCCCTTGGTGTCTAACATCGTAACCGGTGATAAATTAGCCAGCTTTATGACATTTGGCCAATTTGTTAAAGCCATTGCCTCTTTTATTGCTCCGATTTTGGCTGCTTGGTTTGCGGCTAAAACGGGCAACTGGACTTGGATGTATGGCTTATTTGCGATTGAAGGTGTGTTAGCATTTATTATGCTTGCCAAAGAAGATATCAAAGAAGAAGAAATCACTGGCAAACCTTCTACGTTTGGTCAATGTTTAGCTTTGTTGGGCAATGGCACGATTTTACTGTGCTTTATCGGTATTATGTGCCACGTGGGAATCGACGTGGGAACCAACACCGCTGCCCCGCAAATCTTAATTGACCGTTTAGGTTGGACCTTAGATAAAGCCATTTATGCAACCAGCATTTATTTCATGTTCCGTACAATTGGCTGTTTCTTGGGTTCTTTCTTATTGGCTAAATTCCCAGCGAAAGTTATTTTTGCTACCAGCGTAATCTTCATGTTAGCGGCTATGGGCGGTTTATTTGTATTTACCAGCCAATGGCCCTTATATGTATGTATTGCTTTAATCGGGTTGGGCAACTCCAACATTTTCCCCATCATCTTCTCTCAGGCTATCTTGCACTTACCGGAAAAGAAAAACGAAGTATCCGGTTTGATGATTATGGGATTGATTGGCGGTACGGTGTTCCCACTCTTGATGGGTTTTGCTTCTGATGCTATGCATTCTCAAACCGGCTCTGTGCTTGTTATGACCGTAGCGGTTGTGTATTTGTTAGCGTTAGTTTCTAAAATCAAAAAATTAGCTTAAGCAAATAATTTGCTTTCTAACATCCCCGCCTAAGTGGCGGGGATTTGTGTTTTACAAGGAGTGAGTAAAAGAAATAAAATATAAGAGTTGTATTATTTTATCTAAAAAGGACATTTATGTGTATGAATCAAAAACTACTAATACTAACTCTTATCACCTTACTCCCCGTCACAGCACTAGCCCAAGAAAACAAACGCGGTTGGGAGCTCAATCTTAAACGGGCTGCACTAGACCTCTCCTCGACAGATGTTAAACATGCAGAAGATTATCAAGAATTTCCTAATGCCAAACTCACGGCTGATTCCCAACACGTGGTCAAAGGACATTTAGACTTGGAAGGCAATTATTTTGCACAACATTTTGTGTGGGGTAATAAACTGTTGATGGATTATGGCAAGACTACCTTAAAACCTGAAAATGGCCGAAAAACAACGAGTGAAAATGCCGATACCATTTTGTTTACTTCTTCCTATACCCAGCGCGTTTGGAAGATAGAAGATTTTTTAGGAGGTTTTGAGGCGGGCCCGTTTGGGGCATTAAGCTATGAAACGGAATTTAATTCTCAGGGAGATAGCCGTTTAAAAAAAGTATTACGTGCTACAGCCGGTGCCAAAGCATTTGAAGGAAAATACATCAAGGATTTGCACTTAGCTGGCTTTGTAGAGAAAGATTTTACCTATCATCCTTATGCCACAAAATATGGTTGGGAAGCCGGTTTTGAGATTGATCAGCCAATCCGGGAAGGTGTAAAAGCAGTTTATAAAGGATTGTTCCGCGATTACTTGCATACCGATCATAAAGAACCAATAGATTTGGATTATGAGCTATCTTTGGAAGCGCGACTGGATGTGGCGGTACTAAAGGAGCTTTCTATTGCGCCGATTATTCAGTATTATACTGCCCAAGGCACTTATGTAGCCAAACGCGGTGAAAACTTGTTTGTAGGCGTTTCTCTGTCCTTTAGCCACCTATTTATCAAAGCTGATGAGATATAATTTGTATCTCTCTTGCCTAAAACCCTCCCAGCGGGAGGGTTTTATTATGATTTTCCCCCCTTCTCTTCTTTGCTACTCAAATCAATAATGCAATAGTCTAAAAAACATCCGCTCTATTTCCAGTTTCACTATTTTGCTATATGTAAAAATACCCCGCACTTTGCAGTACGGGGTATTTTATAAGATACAAGTTACTTATTTGTTGTACCACCAATAATTGCCAGGTACGCCTTGATTGCGGGTGGTATTTTTCTTTTTCTTAGCCTTATTGCTATTGGTTTTGGTGACTTTTTTCTTCGCATTGGAAGTGTTTTTGCCATTCACATTACCAAATGCGTAACGAATGCCCGCGTACACACCCCAACCTTTCATTTTCTCGCCGGCCTCATAACTGCCTAAAGCATACCAGTATAGGTTATCGGTCAATTGCATGTTCAATCCGGCATTGACTTCTGCCACACCGCCTTTGAGGCTGGTTTCTTTGGTAGCTCCGCCGTAGGAAACATCTGCTTTCCCACCGATAAATTCATAGCGGTAGGCCAATTCCACAAACGGTTCTAATAATAAGTCATTGGCACGTTTGGCCTGATACGAGAGAAGAACAGCGGCTTTGGCATTGAGGTAGTTTGCGGAATCTATTTTCAGATTATCCACACCGTTTTTCACTTTTACGCTGTCGGAATTAGCTCGCATATAGCTAATTTCGGCCTTCGGTTCAATACGCACAAAGCGTCCGTTAGTCAGCGGTTGCAAGAAAGAACGTCCTGCCTCAGCACTGGCTGCCAAGATGTTTTGTTCAGGCTTATAGTTCATCTTGGTGCCGTCGGCTGCGTGATTGTTCATGTCTAGTTTAGTCCAGAAGTTACGTGCGGCAATATCGACAAACCAACGCTCATCATTGACTACAGTGGCGTACAATCCTACACTCTGTGCTTGTCCGTCACCTTTATCATACATACCGTTATTCTTTTTAGTTTTAATAGTATCAGCTTCTACAAAACCTACCATCACACCGGCATAAAGTTTAGTCGGCTCATCGGCGTAGAACATCCAGTCATATCCGGCTTCTGCACCAAAGAGGTTCAGATCTGTCTTAATCAGATCATCTACCGTCATATCTTTGTAATAGCTGCGTACCCATACTCCTTGTTTCTTGTTGGGATTGTCCATGTCATGCAGATCTCCCAACCGTTTTTGCAAGGAATTCATGGCCACTTGTGCCATTACACTATTCATCAGCGGTACATTTAACATCGTTTTGAATGTATCACTGAGTTGATTGGTACTGCGCAAGTAATAGTCAGCATTTGGAGTAGCTTCGGTACCCTGAGCTAATTTATAGATATATCCGCCCTGATCCCATTGTCCGCCCGGTAAGGCAAATGTACCATTTACGGTAGCATTGGAATCAAATTCTACTAATTTGATACCGTTTTCATCTGTTTTTTGGGCGGTGGCAGCCACATTGGTCAAATGTAATAACGCAGTTCCGTTATAGTTATTTTGTATTTTCAATTTATCTGCTGTCTGATTTTCCAGATCTACATTCATGTGGAAGGAAGCATTATTGGCAAATAAATTATCCACCGTTAACTGACTACGTGTTCCTTGATCAACAAATTTGACTGCTGCTCCATTTCCCAGTGTTACATTGCCGTCAATAGCATTGTCTCCGTAAGTCTGCAAGGTGCCACCTAATGCGGTAAATCCGCTCAAAGCGGCTCCCGCGTACATGTTCACATTAGCGGAAGTGGCATTGACATCGGAGGCCACACCACCGTTGGAAATGTTCAGGGTACCACTGGATAACACAGTACTTACGGCTGTAGCACCTGAATTAATTTGCTGAGTTCCAGCGGCGTAGACAGTAGTCTGAGTTGCCACAGCACCGGATTGGAGATTTTGTGTACCATTAGAAATAGTTGTATTATCGGCAATACCTGCCACATTTTGTACGCCGTTATTTTCAATGGTGGTTACAAGTGCACTACCGCCGGATAACACATTTTGAGTTCCGCCACTGATTAGAGTATTGGAAGCGATTGCTTCAGAGGCTACATTTTGTACACCACCGTTTGTTAAGGTAGTCTCAATTGCCTGACCACCAGACAATACTTCTTGAGTACCACCTTGCGCCACGATCGTGGAAGAAGCAAGAGCGTTGGAGTTTACATTCTGTAACCCTCCTGCATTGATGAGGGTAGAAATTGCAGATCCTCCCGCCAAGATTTCCTGTGTACCGCCGGAATTAATCGTAGTAGACTGTGCATTTCCCCACGCAGAAATTACTTGCGAGCCACCAGCGTTAATAGTGGTGTCCGTTGCATAGGCCCAAACGGAAACATATTGCACACCGCCATTGATATTGGTTTGCTCTGCCCTTCCTCCGACTCGAACGTCTTGTTCTCCACCGGAATTAATCGTGGTGTTAGTGGCAAGCCCTGAAACATACTGTACGCCGCTATCATTAATGATAGTAGTATCGGCCGTGCCACCATTTAAGATTTCATACGTGCCGGAAGAATTTACGGTTACAGTGACGCCACTCCCACCGGAAGAAACGACCATTGCACCGCCGGAGTTAATGGCTACATTGCTTGTGATCCCGCCATCACTTACTACTTCGGTACCGCTGTTGTAAATGGTAAGGCCGTCTACAATACCTCCGTGGCTGACAATTTGGATACCTCCTTCGGAAATCGTGGTATTGTTTGCCATACCGCTAGAGTTGACTACTTGAGAGCCACCCGCTAAAAGAATCGTCCCATTGGCAGTACCACCCGAGGAGATAATTTGTGAACCCATATCATCCACAGTGGTATCATTGGCAACGCCACCATCTCTAATATACTGTTCGCCGTTCGCTGAGATAGTGGTTGAATTGGCCACGCCGCCAGATTCAATGATTTGAGATCCCATATTACCAACGGTAGTATTATTTGCTACACCACCAGCAGAAATCCACTGCTTCCCTTCATCCTCCAAAACAGTGTTATTGGCCACACCGCCAGAAGATATTTTTTGATAAGCCGCATTCGTTAGATATGTATCATTGGCCACACCGCCATCTTGAATATATTGCTCTGCATAGTCTAAAGTGGTGTGATTGGCAACACCGCCGGATTCAATGAATTGTCTGGAATCATCTACCATAGAAGTGTAGTTGGCGGTTCCACCGTTTCCGACATACATGGAGGTGTCATCTTGCATATAAGTAGAGGTAGCCACAGCTCCGTCTTCTAAACGCATTACAGCACTTCCGGATAGGATTTGGTTAGAAGTCTGGGCATTAGAGGTTAATAATTGATACGCAGTATCATATAGCGTATTATTTGTTAAGATAGCACCGCCGTATACATATTGAGAGCCGTAAACGTCCGTTGCATTAGCAGATCCACCGGAAGAGACTACTTGTAAGCCACCGGAAGATACCGTGGTACTATTAGCCATACCGCCACTTAATACGTTTTGTGTGCCGCCCGATGAAACAATAGTATCCGTGGCCGTACCGCCATTATAAATATTTTGCGTACCACCGGTAATATTATAGGTAACACTTCCGCTACTCACACTGCTGCCTAATACCGTATTGGTTGCAGAGCCAGAATCAAAAACATTTTGTACACCGTTACTTAGCACGATGGTATCAGCCGCTACACCGCCGGAGGAAATATTTTGCGTACCGCCGTCGGCATAGATCAATTGTCCATCTCCATTAATAAGAGCACTCCCCAATACGGCAGCTGAAATCTTTCCGCCTGCCATAGCCGTTTGTTCCCCACCGGCCAGAACATACCACGGATTGTAATATACAATAGCTCCGCTTTGATTACGTCCTATATTTGCTTCTGCTGTTGCGCCGGTTCCGGATACAAGTTGAGAACCGTTGAGAAGGATGCCTCCCGAAGCATTTCCCGCCACTACTTGAGTACCGCCGGCAATGGTTGTATTAAGAGCTTTTCCTCCTTGGAAAATCATCTGTGAACCGAAATTACCGATAGTTGTACTGATCGCTGATCCGCTGCTATATATATTCTGTAATCCGCCAGAGGATATTTGCGTATTATAAGCGTACGCTCCTGTTTGTACATTCTGTACTCCGGCATCTTCAGTATTGCCGTCCAAATTGGTGTAATAAGCACTGGCACCAGCCAATACATTTTGAGTACCGCCGGCATGTACATTTGTAATACTGCTAGTATAAAAGGTGCTGCCACCACTGGTGAAAGAACTGCTCGGTAAAGCTCCGGCACTTATATTTTGCACCCCGCCGGAATAAATATTAGTATCCCAAACGAAAGCACCGTTATTTACATTTTGCACGCCGCCATTGTAAATATCAGCCGCTTCTGCTCTGCCGCCGTTCCACACGTTTTGCATACCGGAACTGACTTGCGTTTGCAAGGCATAGGCGCCGTTTCCAACACTTTGTACCCCTCCGTAGATAGAAGAGACATGGTCGTTATCCGAGTCATACCATACATGATATGTGCTAGTACGGATAGAGGAGCCGCCGGATGATAGAATTTGAGATGCATTGCTACCCCTTAAGATCGTACTCATAGCAACAGCACCATTTTTAACGTATTGTTCACCCGCGTCATCGACAACAGTGCTTGTCGCGCGTCCTCCGGCAACATATACACTAGTTCCGCTACTCACGTAGTAAGTACTCTCTTGTAAAATTTGACTGCCAGCCCCGCCAACATAAGTACTGATAGCAGAATTACCCGCCGCTACGTACTGATATCCACCATTGCTGATTTGTGTAGCTATGGCTAATCCTCCGCCTGGTAAAGGATCTCCTCCTAATATGAGTTGACCGTAGCTATTCTCATAGCGTGAACCTACGGACTGTACCCCACCCCACTTTACCGTTGTGCTGTAAGTGAGGCCCTGATTTAAAACTTGTCTACCGGTATTTGTTACAACTGTGGAATGAGCCTGGGCATCAGCTTCCACTGCTTGCGTGATATTACTAATTGTTTGTCCAGTCAAATATACACCATTTCGCAATATTTGTGAAGCACCGGAATCAAATTTAGTATTTGTTACATCAGCACCACCGTAGAGTACTTGACTGCCCCCATAAAGTACACTTGTTGCATTTGCAGATCCATTTACCACTTGTTGTAC
>JAZNEO010000081.1:0-2238 GCA_045588685.1 Candidatus Avelusimicrobium sp.
GCCTCTAATAAACTCATTACCAAGAACACGCAACGCAAAGAAAAAAATCTCTTTACCGATAAACCGCACGGTGACGAAATAGAAGTGCGGCAGGCTCCTACCGAAGGCCAAGAGGCCGATTGGGTCGCCAAAACCATTAAATATCAGATCGATGTGGAAGGGAACTCGTTAAATGATATTGCGGTGTTTTACCGCACCAATGCGCAGAGCCGTAATTTTGAAGAAAAATTCCGCCGTTATCAAATTCCTTATCGCTTGGTCGGTACGGTGCGTTTCTATGACCGCAAAGAAATTAAAGATGTGCTTTGTTATGCGCGACTATTGATTAATCCGCACGATGATATCAGTCTGTTACGTGTGATTAATACGCCAACCCGCGGTTTGGGTAAAACGGCTCAAGAACGGCTACTGGCCTATGCCCAATCACAGGGTATTTCCATATATGGAGCCTTAAAAACCGTGCAATCCATACCGGATTTAACTCCGCAGGCGCGGCGGGCAGCTTTGGAATTTGTACGGCTAGTAGAAGGTTGGCGTGCGGCTATTTTATTCTCTACCCCGACGAATTTGATGGATAAAATCATTAAAACGTCCGGTTATGAAGCGATGCTTGAATCGGAGCTGGAAAAAGACCCTGAAGCCGAGTCTCGCTTGCAAAACTTGGACGAATTAATCAATGCGGTCAAAGAATATGAAGAACGCAAAGAGGAGCCCTCTTTATCGGATTTCTTACAGGAAGTTTCTTTGCTGACCGGCACCGATGATTCCCAAGCCGGTGAGGGCGGGGCAGTCACGCTGATGACGGTACATTTGGCTAAGGGGCTTGAGTTTAACACCGTGTTTGTCACCGGTTTAGAGGACGGGCTATTCCCTATTCATAGCGATGATGAAAACGAGATGGAAGAGGAACGCCGTCTTTGCTACGTGGCTATGACCCGTGCTAAAGAAAAGTTGTTTATGACTTACGCCGCACAACGGCGCCGATATGGTGAACTCAAAGACAATGTTCCTTCTCGCTTTTTATTTGAAAGCGGCTTATTAAAAGAGGAAGACCGGGAACAGTACGAGCAAAGCCGTCCGCGTTATGATAATTTCCGCGCGAAATATGGATTGTATGGTCAAGGCGGAGGTTTTTACGGCAGCCAACGCAATAAAAGCGGATATCAAGGCAGTTTTGGCCGAAGCGTGGATAGTTATAATGGTTTTGAAGGGTTTGTTAGCCGTAGTAAATTTCAGAAAAAATACGATGAACACGGCTATGAGATAGAAGAAGTAGATCTTGATTATGCGCCGCGTCATTTTTCATCGTCAGATTCGCGCCGGCATTTTCCCAATACTTCTGCACCCAAACAGGAAAAAGGCACTTCCACCACCACGGGTAATGGCAAGACGGTAGTAGTAGGGGGAAAAGTTAAACACGGCGTGTTTGGATTGGGAACGATTACAGCGGTAGCCGGTTCGGGAGACAGTTGCAAGATAACGGTGCAATTTGGCAACGGCGTCGTGCGCACCTTTATGCTTGCTTTTGCTCCGCTGGAAATTTTGTAGCAAATCGTGGAAAAATATACGCGGAGCGAAATTTTTCGCTCCGCGTTTTTTGTTAGTTCACAGATATAAATCTCTTATTTTTCGGGGGTATATTTTAGCTCCAGATTTGCACAAACGGCGCCGCGGTTTTCATTGAGCCAACGGCGGCAGGTTTTGTAATCCGGGCAGAACTGCCCCACCAATTGCCAATACTCGGTGCCGTGGTTCATGTGCACTAAGTGGCACAATTCATGCACCACTAAATAATCCCGTATGGCGGGCGGCATTTTGATGATGCGATAGGTATAATTGATATTCTTTTTGGCAGAGCAACTGGCCCACAAAGTTTGTTGATCTTTAATGACTATGTTGTTATATTCCACGCCTATTTTGGTGGCCCACTCGGCCGTTTTGGCTTTTAACACTTCCGTTGCTTTTTCGCGTAGCCACGTTTCGGCCAGTGTATTGGGGTTGGCTTGCGGGGTTTGCAGATAAATATTAAAAAGTTCCCCGTTAAAATCCACGCCTTCCTCTTGGTCCGGCGTTACGTGAATGCGCACCGGATACAATTTGCCTTCGTACAATATTTTGTCCGGCTCGGCGGCGGAGTTTTCCTCGGCAGAGCCGAACACTTCCGGCATTTCTTTTTTAAGCCGTTCAATAAATAGTTTTACATCACTAATCACACTTTGTGTATCGCTCATATTCTTA
>JAZNEO010000082.1:0-3276 GCA_045588685.1 Candidatus Avelusimicrobium sp.
TACTTAATTGAAGAACCTATGGCCTCTGCGATGGGAGCTGATTTGCCTATTGCAGGACCGCATGCCAGTATGATTGTGGATGTTGGCGGCGGTACTACGGAAGTAGCCGTTATTTCTTTAGGCGGCATGGTGGTAGCTAAATCCATTGATGTTGCCGGAGACGAACTGACGGAATGCATCGTGCAATACTTCCGCAAAAAATACAATTTAATTATTGGGGAAACGACAGCCGAAGAAGTGAAAATAAACTTAGGCTCGGTATACCCGCTTAAAGAAGAAAAATCCATGGAAGTGAAAGGGCGTGACCAAACACAAGGGTTGCCCCGCACATTAACTGTCACATCAGAAGAGATCCGTCAGGCTCTTATGGAGCCGGTGCGCCTCATTATTGATGTGATTAAGAGTACGCTAGAGGAAACACCGCCGGAATTAGCGGCTGATCTAGTGGACAGAGGCTTAGTAGTGGCAGGTGGTGGTAGTTTGCTGCGCGGTATTACGGATTTGATCCGCAAAGAAACTGATATTCCTGTACATCGTGCGGCAGATCCTTTGAGTTGTGTAGCGTTAGGTACCGGTCGCTTCTTGGAACAGTTGAACGAGAAAGGTTCACGTTTCTTTAACAACAGAAACAAATCTTATTAAGTTTGATATCAACAAAAGCGGACAGGGTTCTAATGTTTAGGAACTTTGTCCGCTTTTTTATGAAAATAAACCTATGAAACATGCAAAACGTTCCGCAAAAAAGAGTGTGGTTACGGTTCGTTCCCGAAGGATATTACCTGTGGTAGGGATTTTGTTGTCTTTATTACTGATGTTGTTACCTCTGGAAGGTCCTATTGCATCGGTAAAAATGATTTTGTCTTATGTGTTCATTCCGCAAATACGTGCTTCTCATGAAAGTGTCGAGTATGCTGCTTCGGTGTGGGGCAACGTACACGAACTGCTAAACACTCATCAGGAGAATATTGAGCTTAAAGAACAGCTAAGCCGGATGCAACTTGAAAATGCACAGGCACGCGAGGCTATGCAAGAAAATCAGCGCCTAAACGAGGCTTTGCAATTAAGTGTGCAACGTGCTTGGAAAGGAATTTGGGCTAAAACCGCGTATCGGGAACCCAGCCAGTGGAATAGTGTTGTAATCGATAAAGGGCGCGAGGAGGGTGTTTTGCCGCGCGCGGCCGCCATTGTGTATCAGGAAGGCCAGCCGGTGTTGGCCGGAGTGGTGTTGGAATCCAACGAACACACGGCAAAAGTGTTACTGGTGCGGGATGAAGATTTTTCAGCGGCGGTGTATACGTTGCCTTCTCAAGAAGAGGCGTTATTAAACGGAGCAGGTCCTGCTGAGTTAAAATTGAGTTATTTACCCTTGCTCTCTAAAGTGCAGGAGGGGGAACTGGTATATACTTCCGCCTCTAGCAGTATTTTCCCTGCAGGGATTTTGATAGGTAAAGTGCATGCGGTAGAAAGAAAGGAAAACATTTCCTCTTCCGTAAGCGCACGTGTAGAGCCGGCGGCAGAAGGACGAGTTATTCGTGAATTGTTTATCTTGGTGCCTTCTTTGGGAGAGAATTAATGCTCAAAACAATCCTTAAATTAATACTGCTATTTTGGGCGGCTACCATACTACATTGGGGCTGTTTGGCGTTGTTGGGGACTTGGGGAATCAGCGTGAATGTCATGCTGGTTTTTGTAATGGCGGTATGTGCTTGTTTGAAGCCGGAATATGGATACCCTACGGCGTTTATTTGCGGTCTATTTTTAGATTTTTTTGGGGTAAAACTATTCGGTCACAACGCTTTTGTGTTCATGTGGTGTGCAGTGGCGGTGTATAGTTTGGAAAAGAGAGTAGACTTGGAGGCGGTAGTGCCGCAACTGGTATCTGCTTTTGTTTTGGGTTTGTTGGCTGCCGTGTTTAACGCAGTACTACTTAAATTTTTTGTAGGTCTTTCTACTTGGAACGGTTGGGGAGCGTTTATGAGCGCAATTCTATTAACAGCCCTGATAGCTCCGGCTATTTTTTGGACGGTGCGCCGTACATTTGCAATGAGAACAAAAAATTACTAATGCCTGTAACAAAACTTATATTCAACAATCGTTTGCGCATTTTGCTCACAGTGGCTTTACTGGTGGGAGGAGTGATTGCGTTGCGTTTGATTGATATTCAGTTACTGCGGCATAATCATTATTTGCAACTGGCAGAACGAAACCGTACACAAATCCTATACCAGACGGCTCCTCGCGGGCAGATTTTTACCGCCGACGGTAAAGCGATCGCGGCCAATGCCCCCAGTTTTAATTTGTATTACTTGGGAGCCGGCCCCAAAGAAACTTCCTATCTGGAGCAACTGGCTAAAGATTTGGCCCCGCGTTTGGGGGTTGAACAACAAGTGGTGTCTGACAAATTACAGCAAGCGATTCGTAGTGGAAAAGCAGTTGCCTTAGCGGAAAATTTATCACCTAAAAGTGCCATTGCACTCAAAGAGTTGCAACTATACTATCCGGGCATTTATTTGATTGAGGGGAATAAACGGGCCTACCCGTACGGTTCGGTGGCTAGCCACTTGGTGGGGTATTTGGGGAGTATGGAAGGGCAAGAATGGAAGAACCGTGATTTATCTTTGGATTATCGTCTCGACGCTAAAATAGGTAAAAACGGGTTAGAGAAAAAATTTGAAAAAGAAATGAAGGGATTTGATGGGGGCGTATATTTAGAAGTCGACTATAAAGGACGCGTTAAAAGGGTCATTGAAGACCGAAAATGGCGTAGCGGGGCGGATGTTTATTTGACATTAAATTACGACGTGCAACGTGCCGCTGAAATAGGATTAAAAAACTCTCCGACAGGAAGAGGTGCCGCAGTGGCGATAGATCCGCGAAGCGGTGCTATCTTGGCGTTAGCGACAGCTCCGGCTTTTGATCCGGCCCTATTCGTTCCTTATTCCGATGAAGGAGAGACAAAATCCAGAAAAATTAGCGAGTATAATTTGGCCGTGCAAGGCATTTATCCGCCAGCTTCTACTTTTAAGGTAATTACAGCCATTGCCGCAATTGAAAAGGGGGATTTCGACCCGTACAAGATTATTTATTGCCCGGGCCACTATGATGCGGGCTCTCGTAAGTTTAAGTGTTGGAGTACACACGGTCCGGTGGACTTTTTCGGTGGCATGGCCGGTTCCTGTGATGTTTATTTTTATACTTTAGCTGCACAAATAGGTCCGGCTGCGATTGAAAAAGTGCAACGAATGTTTCAGTTTGGGCAGCCTACAGGAATTGATT
>JAZNEO010000083.1:0-1880 GCA_045588685.1 Candidatus Avelusimicrobium sp.
AAGAAAGCCTTTACCTTAATAGAACTATTAATCGTAGTTCTGATTATCGGAGTATTATCCGCTATTGCAATACCGATGTATCAGGGAGCAGTAGATAAGAGCCGTTGGAGTACGTTGTTAACTCCGGCCAAAGCCTTGCAAACTGCCCAAGCCGCTGCTCATATGGAAACCGGAGCTTATGCCGATAATACCAGTGCCTTAGTGGTGTCACTGCCGGGAGAAGCCGAAGATAATAAATATATTATGGCTGACGCAGAATATAGCATTAATACTAAAAACGATAATCAAAGCACGATTACGGGGGCATTAACAGCATTACCCAATGTGCGCTTATCCATGTTCTTAAAAAATCCGGAAACTTATTTATTTTGTGATGCTAAGACCGGGGATAGTAGAGCCGAGCGCTTATGCGGGAGTTTATTAGGCGGCACGAAAGCCAGTACAAAAGACGGATATACGAAATATATATTGGATTATCCCGGCCCGTGTGCGTGGGCCAATACTACAGGACAATGTTACGTAAGTGAAGAAGCCAGATGTACGGCGATGAATATGCCCTACTCAAATGGATATTGTGGATATACAGAATGGGCAGTTTCTTCTTCTACACAAATTAATGAGGGAGGCGTATGCGAAGCAAGTGGAGGTGGTTGCGTTAATATAACTATAAACGAAGGTGGTATATGTAAAGCCGGTGGTAATGGAAATGGCTACTCCTGGAGATCATGTATGGGTGTTAAAATCTACAATGGAGGAATATGTGAAACTTCAAATACGCAATACTCTCAAGGATGTCTCCAAACCACAGTCTATGAAGGTGGCTCCTGTATTGCAAATAATGATAGAGGGTGTAGAGGGAGCACTATTGATGGTGGAAAATGTATTGCAAATGCACCAGGTGCGTGTGTACCGGGTACAACTCAATGGACAGTTGTTTATAAAAATGGCGGGTGTTGTGAAGGCCCTTATTGCACTGACGATGCTCCAAAATGTTAGTATATTTTTGAATAAATCTCTCTCTTTTTCTACAATGTAAAAAGGGGGGGAGAAGATGAAAAAAACTATTTATAATTTGCAGTTTAACGAGAGTTTAACCTACCAGCAAGGTCATCTGACCTACACGTGGATACGTGTGCCGGGCGGATGGAATTTGACGGTAGAAAATGCGACGGGGGGAATAACCAATACATTCATTCCGCAGCGCAATGAATTTACCGAAGTGGCGCGCGAAATGGAAAACAAAGCAACAGATATGGTGGGACTGAAAGTCCTTGAAAGAGAAAAAACAAATTAAAATTGTAAGGATATAAAAAGGGGGGAATAACTACTTTTTCCCCTCTTTTTTAATGGAAAAATATTCCTCAAACACGTAAAAAAGTCCTGTTTTTCCCCCTGTTCCTTCGTACATCTACGAGGTAGTGCCCGATGAGCTATCTTTTACAGGTTGTTTCCGGTTAAATAGTATTTGCCTGCAGGGTTTCTTGTGGTGTTATGAGCCAGGACCCCGGCTTTTCCGCTTAGTCCCTAATCCCAATACCCCCATTTAATAAATAAAGGGTCTTGTAACATTCCCAAGCGACTAAATTCAAGAAAATTAAAACTAATTAAAATGCCCTAGATTGTTTTGCCCCATACCCTAGGTACCCCAAAATCAATCTGGGGCGTTTTTGCAAAAATACTATTAAATTTGCATTTTCAAAAACCGCAAAAAAGGGGCAATTTTGCGCCTAAAGATGACAAAATGGGGAACAAAAATTTAGGTCAATACAAAAATAGACACAATTTTTTTGCCTACTAAAATCTGCCAAGAGGCGATTCTATAAAAAATCTAAATTTATCTATAGAAATATATAAAAAATACTTAAAAAATATATATTTTT
>JAZNEO010000084.1:0-1964 GCA_045588685.1 Candidatus Avelusimicrobium sp.
TGTTAGAAGTCAAAAATATTACGCTCAAAGATTTCCAAGCCTTTTTGGCTGAAGGCCGCGTGCCGGTGTATCGTATTCCGTTACAGAGTGGCGGCTACCGCTACTTCTTTGATGAAAATGAGTACCGCGCCTATGCCGAAGAATATGTATTAGAAAAGAAAGAAGAACTGATGGCAGACGGTGTGGATGCGGAATCTTTAGATGATGAAGCTTTGCAACCGGAACACCAGAGCTTGTTTGAATTTGGCAAATTGCTTGCCTGTGAAAAGAAACTGGAAGCATTGGGCTTTAACTTTGACCAATATCCGAAAGTGGAAAATGAAAAAGAACGCGTACATCCCTTGTTTACCGTCAACAGTGGCAAGACCGACGTGCTCGTGTTTAGTTTGGCCGAATTGTTAAAAGCAGTCAAAGATGCGGCTGCCAGCGGTGCCTCTATTCAGCGCTATAAAGGTTTGGGTGAAATGAACCCCGAACAACTGTGGGAAACCACCATGGACCCCGCCAAACGCAAATTAATCCAAGTCAAAATCAATGACGTAACCGATACGGAACATGCGTTTACGATGCTAATGGGGGACAAAGTAGAACCCCGCCGCGATTTTATTCAATCGCACGCCTTAGAGGTAAAGAATTTGGACATTTAGTCCCACGATTTAACAGGAGTTTATAAACCATGAGTGAAGAACTAACTGGAACGGTACAAGAACCGCAACAAAATAATGTGGATTTATTTGGCAACATCCAACAACGTGATATTGCCCATGAGATGCGTTCGTATTATATTGACTACGCGATGAGCGTAATCGTCGGGCGTGCTTTGCCTGACGTGCGTGACGGTTTAAAACCGGTGCATCGCCGCGTATTATATTCCATGAACGAAATGGGTTTGAAATACAATAAACCCTATAAGAAATCAGCCCGTGTGGTAGGGGACGTGCTCGGTAAATATCACCCGCACGGTGATACCGCTGTATATGATACATTAGTACGTTTGGCACAAGATTTTTCCATTCGCCAACCGTTAGTGGACGGACAAGGAAACTTCGGTTCTATTGACGGAGATTCCGCCGCCGCTATGCGTTATACGGAATGCCGCCTAGCTAAAATTTCCGATGAATTATTAAATGATTTGGACAAAGACACCGTCAAAATGATTCCTAACTATGACGGCTCTTTGATGGAACCTTCCGTACTTCCTGCCAAAATGCCGGCTCTTTTAGTCAACGGTTCATCCGGTATCGCGGTCGGTATGGCCACCAATATTCCTACACACAATTTAGGGGAAGTGTGCGACGGTATTATCGCGTATATTAAAAACCCGGCTATTACGGTCAAAGAGATGATGAAAATCATCAAAGGGCCCGATTTCCCGACAGGCGCTATTATTCGAGGTACCCGCGGCATTTATGAGTATTTTGAAACCGGTCACGGTAGCGTAAAAGTACAAGCTACCACCGAAATTGAAGAAAGAAAAGGTGGCCGCGAAGCCATTATCGTTACCGAAATTCCGTACATGGTCAATAAGACTTCTTTGATTGAAACTATCGTCGGTTTGGTACGTGACAAAAAGATTACCGATATTGCCGATATTCGCGACGAGTCGGACCGCCGCGGTATGCGCTTAGTCATTGAAATCAAACGCGACGGAAACGCGCAAGTAGTACTCAATCACTTATATAAACATACCCAGTTGCAAACTTCTTTCCCGGTCAATATGTTGGCGATTGTAGACGGCCGTCCGCGTGTGTTGTCTATCAAAGATGTGATGAAATGTTATGTCAAACACCGCCAAGAAGTTGTCACGAACCGCACGAAGTTTGATTTGAATAAAGCGGTACGCCGCGAGCATATTTTGTCGGGATTGCTCATTGCCATTGCCAATATGGATGAAGTGGTTTCCATTATTCGCAACAGTGCTGATGTGCCGACGGCCAAAGTGGCATTGATGAAGAAATTCAGTT
>JAZNEO010000085.1:0-6988 GCA_045588685.1 Candidatus Avelusimicrobium sp.
CGCACAAAAAGTCTTTCAACAAGCTGTAAAAGAAGTGGTTAGTTCTTTAGCTCCTGTACTTGAGCAACATCCGCTCTATATCAAAGAAAAAATTTTAGACCGCATTGTAGAACCGGAACGTATCATCAGTTTCCGTGTGCCGTGGCGTGACGACAAGGGCGAAATCCACGTCAACCGCGGATTCCGCATCCAATATAACAGTGCCCTGGGGCCTTACAAAGGCGGTATCCGTTTTCACCAAACCGTTACGGCAGATTCCTTGAAATTTTTGGCCTTTGAGCAAACCTTCAAAAATTCACTCACCACCTTGCCGCTCGGTGGCGGGAAGGGCGGTTCGGATTTTGATACCCGCGGCAAAAGCGACAACGAAGTCATGCGCTTCTGCCACTCATTTATTAATGAGCTGTATCACCACATCGGCTATCATACCGATATTCCCGCCGGAGATTTAGGTTGCGGTGCGCGTGAAATCGGATATATGTTCGGGCAATATAAAAAATTGACCAATGATTTCACCGGCGCTTTCACCGGCAAAAAACCCAACTGGGGCGGTAGTTTATTACGTCCGGAAGCAACCGGTTACGGGGTGGCCTATTTTGCCCAAAATATGTTAGCCACGCGCCAAGATAGCTTGAAAGGAAAAACCGCTATCGTGTCCGGCACCGGAAACGTAGGTATTTACACCATTGAAAAATTGACACAGCTGGGGGCCAAAGTAGTCGGATTTATGGACTATGACGGCAGTGTGTATGACAAGGACGGTGTAGATGAAGAAAAGCTGGCCTTCCTCAAAAATTTAGTTTTCGTACGCCGCGGCAGTTTAAAAGAATATGTACAAAAGTTCCCGAGTGCTCAGTTCCGCGCCGGAAAGAAAACGTGGGATATTCCGTGCCAAGTGGCGTGTCCGACAGCGTGTGAAAACGAACTGCATACCGAAGATGCCAAAACGCTAATTAAAAATGGTTGTATATGCTTGACCGAAGGATCCAATATGCCGTGCACTCCGCATGCCATTGATGCTTTCCAAGCGGCCAATATTTTATATTCGCCGGGGAAAGCTTCCAACGCCGGAGGGGTGGCTGTATCAGGCTTAGAAATGACCCAGAACAGTATGCGCATTTATTGGACCCGCGAAGAAGTGGATCAATACCTGCAAAAAATTATGCACAGTATTCATGATAATTGTTTGTCAGCCGCCGAACAATTCGGCATGAAAGGCAATTACATGGCCGGGGCTAATATCGCGGGTTTTATTAAAGTGGCTGACGCGATGATTGACCAAGGTTTAGTATAAAATCCATTCCATAAAAATTCCCCGGGGCAGTCGCCTCGGGGAATTTTTTATAGCCAGCATTTTAAATATAATTTTGTTTTTCTTTATATAGCGCATCAATAATTACGGAAACCGCTCCGTCTCCTGCTACGTTACAAGCCGTACCGAAAGAATCCATCGCAATATAAAGCGTAATCATCAGTCCTAACATTTGCTCGTCAAAGCCGAGCATCTGCTGCAGTACCCCTACCGCTGCCATGATAGCCCCGCCGGGAACGCCCGGTCCGGCTACCATTGCCAAACTGAGCAGAAAAATGAAACCGATAAAATGTACAGCATCCAAATTATGTCCTGTTAACCACAATAAAGCAAGGGCACAGCCTACAATTTTAATCGTACTGCCTGCCATATGGATACTGGCACACAAAGGAACCGTAAAACCGGCTACTCCTTCACGTACTCCTAAGGTCTGTACTTGGCGATAAGTAACCGGAATGGTAGCAGCAGAAGAAGAAGTTCCCAAGGCCGTAAAATATGCCGGCAACATCGCCTTACAAATGGTAAGCATATTTTTCTTGGACACTAAGGCCGCTATAGCAAATTGAATGACTAATATGAGTAAGGTTAAAACAAACAATAAAATGATTACTTTAAAAAACACACTCACAATTCCTGCCACCTGCCCGTTAGCGGTCATACCCATAAATACCCCAAACACATACAATGGCAAAAGAGGAATAATCACGGCTGAAATCACTTTGTACACAACCGCCCGCAGATCGGACAATAATCCTCTGAGTATCTGAGAAGAGGTAAAGGAAGCACCCAAGCCGAGCACAAACGCCAAAGTTAATGCAGTAGCTACGTCCATGATAGGTGCAATAGGCAAAGTGAAATACGGCATGAGTTGTTGCGGGCTAGTAAAGGAAGACAAAGCCGAAGCGGATGTCGTATGTAAAATATACGGATAAGACAGCAAAGCTGATCCATAAGTCATCATCCCGGCAAATACCGTAAAACCATACGATAAAACTACCGTATAAATCAGTAGGCGGCCCACTCCTTTTCCCAAATCTGTAATACCTGGAGCAATCAAACCTACAATTAGCAATGGAACCATAAAGCCCAAGAACTGACTAAAAAGACCATTGAAGGTTAAAAAGGTACGCACCACCCAATGGGGCAAATACCAACCACCGATAATACCGGTTAAAATTGCCAAAATGACAAGCAATAATAAATCGGATGCAACGATTCCTTGTTTCATGCTGTTTCTCCTTATGCCAACATACATATTGTATGAGGGTCACTATTTCTTATTATACACTTTTTGGTAAAATAAAGTATGCGCATAACAATTAACATAGATGGCGGCAGCCGCGGAAATCCGGGACCCGGAGCAGCAGCTTACGTGATTAAAGACAGCAGCGGAAAAATTTTAGCCCAAGAGGGATATTTTCTGCCGCATTGTACCAACAATCAAGCGGAATATACCGCCTTGCGCCTGGCTCTGATTAAAGCCGCAGAATTAAAAGCGACTGATTTAGAAATTATTTCCGACTCTTTGCTACTGGTCAAACAGTATTTAGGGGAATATAAAATTAAAAATGCAGATTTGGCTCAGCGCATGACGGAAATCCGCCAACTGGCTAAACCGTTTGTAATTCAAATCCGCCACGTCTTGCGACATCTAAATAAAGAACCGGATGCTTTGGCTAATAAAGCCATGGACTTAAAACAGTCTGTAGGATTTAATCCAATTGAAAATTTAAATCCGCTCCGGACGCCCGCCCCTAAAAAAGAGGATTTAGTGGTCAATGGCGTAAAAGTAAAACCGGTTGTCCGCAAGAAAAATAAAAAACAGGAAGAACAACCTTCTTTGTTTGACAATTTGTAAATTTGACGGCCCAGAGAACCGCTCTTGAGGTAACTCAGGGGAGGAACTTCCGGACTCCACAGGGTAGCACGCCGCTCGAAAGGGCGGGGCAAACGGGGTCAAAACCGTTTGTACGGAAAGTGCCGCAGAAAACAAACCGCCTTCGGGTAAGGGTGAAAAGGTGCGGTAAGAGCGCACCGCGCAACAGGCAACTGGTGCGGCAGGGCAAACCCCGTGCGGAGCAAGGCCAAGCCGGTCCATACGTGTCCCGCGTTCGTGACCAAGTAGGCCGCTTAGAGTAATGGTTCTCACGACGGAATTTTCCGCCGACAGAATCTGGGGTATGGGCCGTCTCTCGTTTTTACAATCTTTGTTTGTGGAATTTCCACCAGAGCAGATCTTTTCCCCCTCTCAGAACTGCTATAATATGACTTTAGGAGAAATATATGGAACCTGTTACCACTACCGTATCTGTTGCTATGTGGATTGCTTTTTGGGTGATCGTTCTGGTCGCTCTGTTTGTTGATTTGACTATTTTAAACAAACATCACGGTCACGTGTCTATGAAGGAGTCCGGCTTGATGGTCGGCGCGTGGATTTCACTGGCTCTATTGTTCGGCGGAGCAATTTGGCTCTTTGAAGGCCCGCATCATGCGTTGGAATTTTATACCGGCTATTTGCTGGAATATTCCCTCTCTATCGATAACATGTTTGTATTTATTTTGATTTTTAGCTATTTTGCCGTTCCGCAAAATTTGCAACCCAAAGTCTTACTATGGGGTATTTTAGGAGCAGTAGCGTTACGCTTTTTCTTCATTTTTGTCGGTGTGCAACTCATTTCCGCTTTCTCTTGGATGATTTACGTCTTTGGCGCGTTGCTGATTTTTACCGCCGCCAAAATGCTGTTGCAAAAAGAGGAAGAAAAAGCAGACCCCGGTAAATCTTTGGTATTACGTATATTCAAAAAAATAATGCCCGTTAAAGCTGATTATCACGGCGAAAATTTCTTCGTTAAAGAAGCCGGCAAATGGTTTGCCACGCCACTGTTTGCGGCCCTGCTGCTCATTGAATTTTCCGATGTTATTTTTGCATTGGATTCCATTCCGGCGGTGCTGAGTATCACGCGGGATACTTTTTTGGTTTATTCATCTAATATCTTTGCGATTATCGGGCTGCGCTCTTTATATTTCTTACTGTCCGGTATGGCCAGTAAATTTGCCTATTTGCGCTATGGGGTATCCATCATTTTACTCTTCGTAGGTGCCAAGATGATTGCCTCACACTATATTCAAGTGCCCATCCTGCTTTCACTGGGAATTATCGGAGGAGTATTAGCCCTTTCTATTTTAGCTAGCAAACTATTTCCCCCTCAACAATCCATTTCTTAATGGACAAACAGCACAATATTTACTACAATATAAGAACCAAATTTAACTTACTATAAGGAAGGAATTTATGGCGTATAAATGTGCAATTTGTGGTAAAGGTCCCGTCTCCGGCGGTTCTTACAGCCACTCTAACTTACGTACCAAACGTACTTTCAGCCCGAACTTGCAAAAGCAAAAAGTGGTGTTGGAAGGCAAAACACAGACAGCTTATGTATGCACCAATTGCATTAAGAGCGGTCTGGCCAAAAGACCGGCTAAATAAGCGGTCTTTCGTAGTCTTTGTATTTTGACCCGTCAGCCCGCGCGAGGATATCCTTGTGCGGGCCTTTTTCAAGTAGGGAAGGTTCGGATGAATTATTTCTATAAGTGGGTGCCGGTATTATGTTTGCTCATGCCTGTGGGCCTTTTTGCGCAAGACATTACCGACGAAATTGACACAGACGGCCCATGGATGATTTGTGATATCGCCGCCGAAGGGCTAAAAAATATCAGCAAACGCACCGTCACCAAAGCTGCCCACGCCAAAAAGGGCCAATGGTACGAGCGTTACCACGTTAATGAAGACGTGCGTGACATTTCCGCTTTAGGCAATTTTGACAGCGTACAGGTGGATATTACTCGTAGCAAAGGTACTCGCAAAGATGAAGAGGGCACTCCCCAACCTTGCCACCGTATTACCTATATCGTAGAAGAAAAACCTATCTTTGACCGCATTTTATACGAAGGTCGAAAAAAATTAGGCAAAAACGCCATTACCACGGCCATGAATTTAAAGCTCAAAGACCCCTTTAACGAGGCGAAACTTGTGGCCGACCTGGACCGCATCAAAGCCAAATACGCCGAGAAGGGATATATCAGTGCACAAATTAATTACGAATTAATTACAGATGAAGAATTAAAAACAGTTACCGTAAAATTTTTAATTGACGAAGGGCCCCGCGTCCGCGTAGCCGAACTCAATTTAAACGGGATCAATGACGAAAGCCCGCTTCCTGCCAAAAAAATTATAAAGAAAGCTTCCAACCGGCCCGGCAAAGTCTTTAAGCCGCAAAAATTGCAACAAGACTGGGTGAAAATGATGCTCTTCGGGCGCAATAAAGGTTACGCGGAATTCAATCTTACTCAACCCCAAGTAGCTGTAAATGAAGACAAAACAACCGTCACTTTGTCCTATGATGTCACAGAAGGAGAAAAAGTAGATTTTGGCGATATTTCTTTTGAAGGAAACAATGTTTTTACCTCCGAAGAACTTAAAAAGAAGACATATATTCGGTCGGGGCATTTATATAACCAAAAAGATTTCGACGATACCATTTCCGCCATTCAGCAACAATATGCCAATCAGGGTTATCTGCAAGCGCGTGTCACGCCGCAGACCCACATTCAAGACGGACGGCTCAATATCAGCTATGACATTACCGAAGGACATGTATTTTTCATTGACCACGTGGATGTAACCGGTTATGAACATACGAAAAAGTATGTCTTTACGCGTGAAATCACTATTAAGCCCGGCGATTTGTATGACTCCCGCAAAATAGAGCGCAGCCAAACCCGTATCATGAATTTAGGATTTATTAATGATGTTCAAATTGATATCCAACCTACGCCAGACCCGCAAAAAGTGGATTTAGATTTTAATGTGGTAGAAGGGCGCCCCGGTATGTTTACGGCCGGGATGGCCATGAGTTCCCAAGACGGTTTATACGGAGAACTGTCCATTAACCACATGAACTTATTTGGCCGGGCTCAACGCCTAAGTTTGCGCACGATGTTTGGTAAAGAAGTTTTGGATTACACGGTCACTTGGTCCACCCCGTGGATTTACGACAAGCCAACGTCCTTGGGAATTGATTTATTTAACACCCGCCGTTACCGTGCTTTCTCTACTGAAAACCAAGCCTATACGGAAAAACGCATCGGCGGCCGTGTACGTGTGGGACCGCGCTTTAACGATGACATTTACCAGTTGACCTTTAGCTACACCTTCGAAAACATCGACATTTATGACATTGATGCCCGCTTCCGCGAGCCGATTGCTCACCCCGGGCAAGAAAATTATATCGCTAAAGGTGACACCAATATGTCTTCTCTCGGGGTCGATTTTGCTATCGACACGCGGGATAACATTTGGGACCCCACCACCGGTTGGCGTAACTCTTTAGGCGTATCATTAGCCGGCGGACCGGTAGGCGGAGATTTGGATTTGTGGTACCTCAATGCACGTTCCGTATTTAATTATACCGTGCTTAATATCGGCGGAAATTATCCCATTGTATTTGTGTTTTCCAACAAAATAGGCTCTGTCCGCTCATACGGCCGCACGGGAGAAGTTCCCCCTTATGAAAAATTCTTCTTAGGTGGTGCAGATACCATTCGAGGATACGAACGAGCCGGAGAAGTGGGCCCCCTGTATGGCGGTACCACCTATTATGTAAAGAACGCGGAATT
>JAZNEO010000086.1:0-2672 GCA_045588685.1 Candidatus Avelusimicrobium sp.
TATTTGAAAGCGCAACCGTCACTACCGGATTTGAAATATATTTTCTCTACAGATACCATTCCGGAATCTGCCCAAGATAAACCGTTCGTGCAACTTTTCTGGGATCAGATTGAAAAATCTACTTGCCATGATGAAACAGCCGGAGCTTGCGCTCATACGGAAGATGATGCTTTTATCTTGTATACTTCCGGCACTACCGGCCAACCCAAAGGAGCAATGGTCACGCATGGTAATTTGGCCAGTAACGTTATTTCTTGTGCCCAAATTTTTAAGATTAACGATGACGATGTGTTCTTGTGTTTGTTGCCTATGTTCCACTCGTTTGCGTGGACAACCTGTGTCGTTATTCCCTTGTACCTAAATTTGAAAGTAGTCATTGTGGCTAACGTAATGCCGGCCAAAACATGGCTTTCTGCGATGGGTAGCGAAAATGTAACGCTTATTTTAGCAGTGCCACAAATTTTGGCGGTGCTGTCCAAAGAAGCTAAAGGGCTCAAACAGCTTTACTTACGTTTCTGGCCGTTTAAGCATGTGCGCTTTGCCGTGTCCGGTGCTGCTCCGTTGACGCAAGAAATTAAAGATCGGTTCGAGCAAAAAATCGGTGTAAAAATCTTGGAAGGCTATGGACTAACTGAGACGAGTCCGGTTGTAAGCGTTAATACGGAAGAATTGCAAAAAATTAAATCTGTCGGTCCTGCTATTCCGGCTGTTAGTACGATTGTGTTGGACGAAGAAGGCAAAGAAGTTCCGCGCAATTGCGAAGGGGAATTGTGCGTAAAAGGCCCCAACGTATTCCGCGGGTACTTTGGTAATCCGCAAGCGACCAAAGATGCTTTTACCAAAGACGGTTGGTTTAAGACGGGCGATATTGTGGCTATTGATGATGATGGATTTATCTTCATTAAAGACCGCAAGAAAGATATGATTATCATCAAAGGGCTCAAAGTATTTTCCGCCCAAGTGGAGGCAATCATTAATTCTTGCGAGGGGATTGAAGAATCCGCCATTATCGGCGTGCCGGATGGAAAAGGTGGCGAGTTTGTCAAATGTTATGCCGTCAAAAAAGAAGGGGCAACGCTGACGGATAATGATTTCCGCAAATTCTTAAAATTGAATTTGGACAATTATAAACGTCCGCGTGATTTTGAGTTTGTTGATAAGCTTCCTAAAAATGCCTTAAACAAAGTGCTCAAACGTAAACTACGTGAAATGGCTGTGGCCAAATTAAAAGAGCAAACTGCCAGCGATCAAGCGACTTCAGAAGAGGAGAAATAACCGTGACTGATGTAGCGGCTATTTTGCGCCAAATAGTGCCGGATGCTTATTATGTCGGCGGTGTGGTGCGGGATAGTCTGCTTAAAAAACCGTCCGGAGATATTGATTTGGCCTTGCCTAAAGAAAGGGTCAAGCCGGCCGCATTATCTTTAGGAAAACAACTGCAAGCTGCTGTGTTTGAAATGGATGCGCAGTTTGGTGTCTGGCGTTTGGTGACCCGTCGGGAAAATTTGCAAATTGATTTAACGGCTTTTCAAGGTAAAAATTTGTCGGAAGATCTGCGCCGGCGTGATTTTACTTTTAATGCGCTGGCCTATCCGGTGACGGCTCCCTTGTCCTTAAAAATCACTCCCGTAAAAGGGCAAAAAGCTCAAGTCCGACTGCAAAAATTGCAAAAGAAATACATCGTTGATTTGAAAAAAGGAGTGCAAGATTTAGCCGCTAAACACATTCGGCTCAATACTCCCAAGGCCTTGCAAGATGATCCCTTGCGTATTTTGCGCGTGTTTCGACACGCGGCGGAATTAAAATTTACTATTACGCCTTCTGCCTTAAAACAAATTACAAAGGACGCGCCTTTACTGGGGCAAAGTGCTGGGGAGCGTGTGCAAGAAGAGCTTACCCGTTTATTCCAAACACCGCGTGCGTATGAACATATTTTGCGCATGGAACAAACAGGAGTGCTGGAAGTGCTGTTCCCGGAACTAAAACCGCAACGCAACTGCGCGGTGTGTTATTACGGAAAAGGCGGCGTACTGAAACATACTTTAGATTGTTTTAAGCGGGAAGAATGGCTGCTGGAAAATGTGCATAAGGCCTTCCCTAAGTATGCTAAAAAGTTGCGGGATGTGGCTCAACAAAAAAGTTTGCTCAAAATGGCGGTGCTGTTGCACGCCGTAGCAAAACCGGCTACGGCAAAGATGAAAGAGGGACGGTTGCGCTTTTTCTATCATGAACAAAAAGGGGCGGCCATGGCACGTAAAATTTTAGAACGGTTACACTATAGCAAAGCAGAAATGCGTTTGATTGGGGCGATGATTGGGGAACATTTGCGGCCCAGCAATTTAGCCAGTAACGATGTAATCACAGATCGGGGAGCTTATAAATTTTTCCGTGATTTGTCGGAGGCGGCATTGCCGTTGCTGTTTTTATGTTGGGCCGATTATACCAGCTACGTAACGGATGCTCAACTAAAGAATATGCTTCCAAAGAGTACTGCCCGGGTGATGAGTTTGGAAAAAGCCAAACAGACAGAAAATGTAGGCAAGACGCTGCGGCATTTGCAAGTATTAAATTATCTATTGAAAAAATATTTTGATTCTCCCAAACAAATTCATCCCACTAAACTCATAGACGGGCGGGATGTAATGAAAGCTTTATCTATAGGTCCTTCTCCC
>JAZNEO010000087.1:0-8213 GCA_045588685.1 Candidatus Avelusimicrobium sp.
GCCAGCGTGGCATTATCGATAATGACAGAGGAAGCATTTGCCCAAAATAAAATCTTTCCGCTCAAATGAGCAATCGTACTTTGTGCAAACGGACGCAAACCCGTGCTGATTAAGTGTAAACCCGCCACAAATAAATAAATATGCCAAGTACGGCGTAACATGGTTTTATAATCTTCTTTATCCTCACAGATATGCAACTGCACTTGCGTACTGGCAGTCCTTACCGTATAACCGGCTCCCAAAGCCATCAGCGTAATCCCAGGAACAATCCACCAGAAAAAATGACGCAACATAAAAAAGAAATCGGCTTGATTGGGACCGGCGGCTAGTTCATTATAAATTACTAGTCCTAGCGGCTCAGCTACCGGCAGCAAAACAGCCCCCATACCAATAGCATAACAGGCATACACCGTCACTTTGACTGTTTGACTGCGCTCCAAATTAACTACCTGCAATACTTCTGCCAACACCAAAGCCGCCACCGTTACGCTAAATATACTGCTGGTTAGTCCCAATAAGAGAACTAAAACAGCAAAACTATAGCGCGGCTCTAAATACTTGAATAAAACAAACAAAACCCGGAAAATATAACGAGAATAATAATTGAAAATAATGCTAACCACTAATACGATAAATGCCACATTCACCGGCGCATTCAATGTATCATAAATAAAATCATGACTCCAGCTATGGGTGATTGTGACGGCCGTAGCACCCACTATCAACAGAAATATCTCCAAATGGTTTTCCACCCATTTGGAAATTAGCGGCCATACCAGTAAATTTAATACTAAAAAAGCCAGTAATAGTTGCGTCAAAAACGAAATCTCCATACGTATATTTTACTAAAAAGAAACCCAATCCCCTGAAACAAATCTGTGTATTTTTGTAAAATAATAGATAGATGTTAAGTTGAAAAAGGAGAAAGACATGAAAAAAGTATTTGCTGTACTGTGCGCAGTAGCCGCCTCTAGTGCGGTATTTGCCGCTCAAACCTGCACTTGCCAAGCCGGAGATGCAGATTGTTACATTAGCTGTGTGCAAACCAAAGTAGTAGCTGCCCGCCAAAGCACTGGTAAAAAAGTGAAGCAAACAAAAGCTCAAAAAGAAGCGGCCAAAGAAGCTGCTAAAGCTCAAAAAGAACAAGCTAAAGCCAATGTCGAAGCTCAGAAAGCTCAGGTAAAAGCTGCGGCCCAAGCCCAAAAAGAAGCGGCCAAAGAAGTTGCCGAACTTAAAAAAGCTGAAGCCAAACAAGCTGCCCAAGATCAAAAAGCTGCTTTGAAAGCTCAAAAAGAACGAGCTGAAAACCAAGTAGCACAAGCTAAAGCCCAAGGCCAAGCAAAAATTGATGCTGCTCAAGCCAAAGTAGCTGAAGCCAAAGCCGCGGTAAAGAATGCCTCTAGCAAAGAAGAAAAAGCCGCTGCCCAAGCCAAATTAGATGAAGCTAAAGCCGCTTTAAGCGCCAAAAAAGCTGAAGTAAAAGAAACCACCAAAGCTACCGAAAAAGGAGCCAAAGAAGAATTGGCCGCCTGGAAAGCCTTGGTAAAATAAGTTGTTTTATAATACTATAAACCCTCACTCATCTGAGTGAGGGTTTATGCTAAATAAGCTTACATTAGACCTATATAGAAGGCAATAAAATTCTAAAATCGTTGCCTACAAAGAATTACAAAAAGATTGTCCTACTGGGCCGTAAGAACTACAAGTTGTTGTATAACCATTATCCGTATAAGACTTGTACATTGAAAATCCATCTGGTATAGACCAATCTCTCGCATAGATATTGATGCCTCCTTCACTACCCACATACCAATATACATCCCAACTCCCTATTTTTGTGTCTTTGAAGTTTCCTCCGGCTGAACAATCCATATCCGGTATAACAACTTTAATAGGCAATTGCTCTAATAAATCGCAATCTCTAACACCACCCACTCTTTCTCCTCGTTCCACAATATAGGCCGTCAGAGCTTTTTCTAACGCATTAGCAATTGTGTGTACTTGTACTAATCTTGATTTCTGTACCGCTCGTGTATATTGCGGCAAGGCAATGGCGGACAAAATGCCGATAATCAGTACCACTACTAATAGTTCAATCAGCGTGAAACCGACACGCCCGCCATAGGTCATCCTGAGTCGCTGTTGCTCAGGATCTCGTCGTTTCTGAGCAAGAGGTTGAGATGCTGAGTAAAGACGACTCAGCATGACAGTTAATTTATTTTTCATCTTCCGTTCTCCTTTTATCTCTGCCTTTGGAAAACGGACATAAAAAACGGCTGACTATGGAAAGGCAATTAGCCGCACCTTTCAATAAACAGCCGTAGTTTGCCACCTTTTGGGTGGCAAACACTCGGCACAAGAAAATCCGGGAGCTACCCATTTTCTCTTGCGCCTAATATCGGCTGTTTTTGGAGGCTAATTGCGCTTTTGTTTCCAAAAGCCGCACCGTATTCTACATACGGTTCCAAAAACAGATTAAATTGTAACTACCATTTCAGTATAGTAAATTTTTACGAAGGGTGGGTATAGTCGGACAAAAAAAGCGGAAAAGAAAACTCTTTTCCGCTTTTTTCAGAGTAATGTTTTACTTACAGAATAATTAAGCGTACCGCCATAATGACTAAAATGAGCCCCGCCACAAATTCGGCACGTTTGCTTAAAATAGTTTTGGAAGATTTACTTCCCAAGTGAAAACCCAAAATAGTCATCAAAAATGTAATCACCAGTAAAAAGAGTACTTGCGGGAACCAACTTTTGTTCATTAATTCTAAAGAATATCCCACAAAACCAAACTGTAAACCGGATACCGTGCACACACGTAACATTTTTTTCCAATCATCGACTTCTGTTTCCTTAAAACTGGGGGATTTTTCAATGGTCTCCAGCATGTATTTAATACCTAATAGCAACAAGAAGGAAAAGGCAATCCAATTGTTAGTCGGTCCAAAATATCCGCGGAAAAACAAAATGCTAAAAATATATCCTAATGTAAAAAACAAGGCGTTAAATCCAGCAAAAAACAAGGCTGCCTTGATGGAAAAAATACTCTTTGTCTTTAGTTCCATATTCATGGCCGACATATTCGCCGTTACCATATTGTCTGTACAAAGACAAATGAAAATAATAATCATTGCAATCAGTCCCATAGTTTCTCCTTATTGGTAGTCTTGATTTATATTACCAAATTCCGAGCCCGTTAAGCTATCCAAGTCATATTCCTATAATAGCATTTTGAGAAAAAGAATTTTGTTTTAGCACGCAGCCGGATAAGACCATTTGCCAACCAGTCGTTCAACTTGCTACAATATTATATCGCTTTATGGTGGATGTAGCTCAGCTGGTTAGAGCGCCGGTCTGTGGAACCGGAGGTCGCGGGTTCAAATCTCGTCATCCACCCTTTTTCATGTCCTTCTGAATACTTTCCACTAACCACTGCAGTGCCTGTAACGACGCTTTGGCTATATTTCGTTCCCGTGTAGCAGAAAAATGAAATTCTTGGGCTTGCGTTCCGTGCGGCCCTGCCACCGCAATCCACACTGTACCGACTGGTTTCTGCGCACTTCCGCCGGTAGGCCCTGCAATGCCCGTAGTAGCTACTGCCCAATCTGCTCCCGTTAAATGCTTTACTCCTTGCGCCATTTGCTTGGCGACGGGCTCGCTCACGGCACCGTAACGATCTAAATCTGTTATACTCACTCCCAGTCCCTTATTTTTCAACTCATTAGAATAAGCTACTACCCCGCCTAAAAAATAGTTCGACGCCCCGGGACGGCGGGTAATTAAACGAGCGATATTTCCCCCGGTACAACTTTCGGCGCAAGCAACGGTTACGCCGGCTTGTGCTAAAGTTTGGAGTAAAAGGTCCTCCACAGGTTCTTCACCGGCTAAAACTGTATATCCACACAAAGATGTCTCTAATTGTTTGCTAAAGATAGCCAACTGCTCGGCCGCATGTTCCCCTTTGGCTGTTAAGCGCAGCCGCACATATCCGGGCGATGGCAAGTAGGCCAGCCCTACTTCGGAAGGTAGATTTTCCTCAAAAGAACGTAAATGCAAAGCCAGTTCCGCTTCCGGTATTTGCAATACCGTCCACATGTGGTACTTTACAAGGTCCTCCCCCAGGCGCGCAGTTAAACGGGGAAGAATTTCCCGTTCCACCAAATACTCTGCCTCAAAGGGCACTCCGGGAATAGAAACAACCATTTTCCCTTCCTGCTCAAACCACATACCGCTGGCTGTTCCCTTGGGGTTAGGCAATACTTCACACTTTTCCGGCAAATAGGCTTGACTCTTGTTATATTCGTTCATTTGTGCCCGCGGATAATGCGATAAAAACTCCGCCACACGCTCATAAACAGCTTGGTTAAATACCAGTTTCGTATGGAAATAATCAGCCAATGTTTTTTTGGTCACGTCGTCTTTGGTAGGGCCTAAGCCGCCGGTTATCACTACCACATCGGCCTGCTGCAACGCCTGATCCAAAGAGTGAGTAATGGCAGACGGTTTATCGGAAATACTCTCTATACGCAGGGTATCCACACCGATGCGAGCCAGTTGGTCCGTAATGAAACGGGAATTAGTATTTAAAATTTGTCCTAGCAGGATTTCATCCCCAATTGTAATTACAATGGCTTTCATACGTTTATTGTAGCATTTGCACCTTTAATCGCCAACAACCCTTTTCTAACTGTTTTTTGTCCTTGGAAAGAAATCTCCGATTTGGCATACTAGTTTTAATTATGGCCCAATTACATGAACTAATCATTTTATTTTTTGTGGCGGTATTTTCAGCCTCTGTATTACCATCGCAAGCGGAACTGGTTTTATTTGCCTTTTTGGCCGTTGGCAAAGAAAATGCCCTGCTACTCATCGTAGCCGCCACCGCCGGCAATACATTGGGAAGTCTGGGAAATTATTATATCGGACGTTCTATCCTGCACTGGCAGAATAGAAAATGGTTTCCTTTTAAGCCAAAATACATGTGTAAGCCACGCAAACTTTTTGAGAAACACGGACATATTACTTTGCTACTGGCCGGGGTACCGTTTATCGGCAACCCCATTACTGTGACCGCCGGCATGTTGCAAGTGCCCTTGTGCATCTTTATCCCCTTGGTAGCGGCGGGAAAAGGCTTGCGGTATATACTGGTGTGGTTGATTTATTTGGCAGTGCGTTGAGAGTTATTTGGACCGGTTCTTTTTCAAGGGCAATTCTTTTCCCGCGCAAATTGAATTTGGAAAAAAAGAAATAATTTTCCATTTTTTAGACTGAAAATAGTGTATCACACTCGAAGCCGCTAAGGAAGCCGCGGCCTTTTTATCACATTTTTCCCCTGTTGTAGGATATTGATTTTTCTTCATTTTTCCCCCCGGAAATGAAACAATCAAACCTTCTAATAATATAATTATTAAACATTAATTTTTACATATAAAAACATTATATAATATCTATCACAAACCCGGATATATTTTGCTAATATAAATACAAAATAGGAGTGGATATGGAACTGGAACACGCAATTCGTACACGCCGCAGCGTGCGGAAATTTTTAGACAAACCCGTGGAGCGCGAAAAACTCAATGCTTGCTTGGAAGCGGCCCGATTGGCTCCCTCGGCCTGCAATTCGCAACCGTGGCATTATTTGGTCATAGATGATCCGAAAGTAAAAGAGGCATTTTGCAAAGAGGCTTTCAGCGGGGTATACAACCTGACGCAATGGGCCGCCGCCGCGCCGGTGCTAGTAGCTGTTATATCCGATAAAGGAAATTTTACCAGTCGAATCGGCAATTATTTCCGCCGTACGGAATTTTACTTGGTAGATCAAGGCATTTCCGGCGAACATTTTGTATTGCGCGCTCATGAATTGGGGCTGGGCACTTGTTGGATTGGATGGCTCAATTCAGCCAAAGCAGAAAAATTCTTTCACCTTCCCAAAGGAAAAAAGATAGAGCATTTAATTGCCGTAGGCTACCCGGCTCTGTCTGCCGCGAATGACAAACCGCATCCGCGCAAGAAACTCGAAGAAATGTCGAGTTACAACGAATATAAATAAATGATAATCCCCGTCACAAGACGGGGATTTAAATTTGTAATCAGTGTAAGATCTTCTCTTCAAACCATTTCACTATCCAATCCGGTTTGTAGTCAATAATTTTTTTGTTGTGGCGGGTATAACTTTCCGGCGGAGCAAAAATTTGCTTTTCACGCGGCAAATGCGGATAGAGATGATTGGTTACCACTTCTATATTGGGATACCACAAATTGTGTACCTTGGGATCAATCCAATGCTGCAAACCTAAATTGCGTAGCCCCAGCCCCGCCGAAGCCGCCCAAAAAACAGAATTGACCGCTATCACATAAAGTGCGTACTTTTCTTTTAACAAAGACAGCAAATGCCAAGTGTCATTAATCGCTAATTTTTTAATATCTAATTCTAAGTAATCCGGATGTGCCAGCGGCCCTCCTTTTGTAACACTTAACACCAAATAATTGAGTGCGGCCAATTGTTGCACCAAAGCCGTCATGTGCGGATAAGTGTAATTAGATCCGCGGGAATCTAACTGTAAAAAAATAATTCCTTTTTTAGTCACCGTTTTGGAAGAAATTTTTTGTAGATATTCTTTAACGGCCGGAGCCGGTTCTGCCGGGAAATACATGACAGGAGCGGGCACTTGCGCCGGAACCGGTAAATTAAATGTTTCAAACAAACTGCTGACGCGGTGCGGCACTTTTACACTGTAATCGTAATACACCGGCATCACCAAAAATCCTTCCGGGATTTGCGGCAAGGCCGTCGTATAATCATAATTTTTCCAAATCAACGGATGGCGAAATCCCTCAAAATAAAATACTTTTTCAAAATTAGGATTTCCCTCTAATAATTTGCCCACCAACGGTGAATTGTTGCGGTCAAATTGCGCCCCCACATACCCATAAAAAGACAACGAAGGAAACTTTTGTTTTAAGGCGGCCAGCACGGGAGTGGTGTACAAATAATCTCCAATTCCCATAAAAAAGATAAAAGCAATCCCTTTGATTTTTGGATTTACCGTCAGAGCCTTTTCGATGTCATAATACACATGTTCCCGCCGATACAATGGCCGGCAAATGCGGTACCAATTTTCATCTATGGGCAATGTTTCCGTTGGCAAGCCAGGTGTTTGTTTTTGGTCAAACTGATACCAAACGGGCGTTTTTCCATTCCCAAATCCCAATACTCGATGCCCCGCCCAACGGAGCATTTCATAAGCCACACACAACGGACGATGTGTATAAAGAAAATGTTTCATGTCTTTAGTGTAGCAAATCTGTTGCAACAGCTGCCATATGTGAGAAAAGCTATACAGAAAATACCCCGCGCAATAAACACGCGGGGTATCTAAAATCTTTCTTAGTTAAAACTGGTAATTAAGGTATTTTGGGTCACAGCGGCTTTCCGGACAGCGGTATTTCGCCGGACAAGAGGCGCCTCCGCAACAACAAGACGTTTCGTCATAGGAAGCCCTTCCACAACCCCAGCCAGTATAATCTGCAAACGCATAGCAAACGGAACCGTTGGTAAAACTGGTGTCATTCCCGCAATTGCGTCCGTAATCTCCGCGGGCCAAACAGATGGAATTATCAAAAGTACTCCCTGAACAAGATTCATTATAATAAGTACCGCCCGGTATACATACCGATTGATCCGTAAAAGTAGCATCTTTACAGTGTTCGTGAAATCCTCCTTTACACACGGTCCCTTCTAGCACTTTCCCGGTTATATTTCCAGTGGTTTTACATTCTCCATCGGCATACGTTGCACCATTTGCAGTACAACGCTCTTCTGCTGACTTATAACAAGTGGTTTTATTATTAGACCATACTAAACTGGCTTGTCCGCAAGTAGTACTATCAATAGATTGGTCTAATAAATAACAGGTATAACCTTCCGTTGCGTTTAGTTCTTGCCCCATTAATAATTTACCGCATAATCTGTTTGCACGTTCATCTCCGGTCTTGGCTTCACAATGTAACTGTCCGGCAAAGGTTGGACTGTCATCTAAATAACTAGCTAATCTTACATTGGCCAGTTTGCTATTTGTCTCCCTGATTACATTGGGGTCTGCGGTATTATTAGGAGTAATTAAGCTAAATGTTAAATCATTGTTCTCCATAGTCACATCTAAATTAGCCATTTCACTCGTATATTCCCCATTAAGTCGGAGGCCAAGCGG
>JAZNEO010000088.1:0-3039 GCA_045588685.1 Candidatus Avelusimicrobium sp.
TTGGTTGGGCTGATATTGCTCTTGAAATCTCCTTCTGCCCAAAAATCTACAGCATTTTGGGCAGAAGTGTGTTTGTGACGAAGTCAGAGACCAAAAATGCTTGTTTTAAAGGAAAAAGGTCCATTTTTTTGGATTTGGAACATTTGAATAAGGCGTTTCAGCCCAATCATGAATCGATAATGGGCTAGCGGAGAGAAAGGACGCAGATATAGCCTAATCACGATGAATGATGAGAGTTTATAATGACAGATATCTAAGTTTGAAAAGCGAAATAAAACATGGAAAGAAAAAAGAAAGGACTTTGTAAGGTCCTTTCTTTTTATATTATGACATAAAATATTGATGCTCTTCCAAAACTTCTAAAAAGGAATCTAAGATAACCGGATCAAACTGAGTTCCCCGTCCCGCCTCTAATTCCCGGAGAATATAGTTTTTATCAGACTTTTCAGAGTAGACCCTTCTGGAATTCATGGCGTCAAAGGCATCTGCAATGCAGATAATGCGTGCTTCAATGGGAATTTCGTCACCTTTTAATCCATATGGGTAACCGGTTCCGTCATAGCGCTCGTGATGGCATTTTGCTCCGATAGATACGCCCGGTAAAAAACTTAATTCTTCTAAGATGCTGGCACCGATAATGGTATGATCTTTTATAGCCATATATTCATCGTCCGTTAAATGGCTTGGTTTGTGCAAGATTCCGTCCTCTACACAAACTTTTCCAAGATCATGAAGCAAGGCCATATTTTCTAAATTTTTTATACGACGGGAACTTCAGCCCATTTTTTTGGCAATAAGGCAGGAATATTTGGCAACACGTTCGGAGTGCTTAAAAGTATAGTTGTCTCTGGCTTCCACCATCTGACAAATGGAAAGAATGGTTTGCATGGAAATGGCGGCTAACTTCTCGCGCTCTGCTTTGACAGCCTTATCCAAAGCTTTTTTGTGTTCTTCCATAGAAATATAATTTGGATCCATAAATTTCTCCTATTGTTCAAACTAAACATATTATAATGAAAAAATATGTGATTTGCCATATAAGACATAAAAACTTCAACAAATTGTCTGTGTTGTGACATAATTTCCGGTTAAAACACCTGTACAAAGACGGGTGTATAATTTTTGGTAAAGATACGGTAAAGAATGAGCGGGTATTCTTGAAAGACAGAAAAGAAAACCCTTATAATAAAATTGTATTAGTAGAGTTGTGTGGAAATATACAGCGAAAAAAGATCACAGCCTTTGCGGTTGTGGTCTTTTTTCATGTTCGGATAAGTAATTATACCGGGAAATAGGTTTTTTTCTCAAAATGGTGGAATACTTTATTACAGATTATAATTGTAGTGGAAAGACGAAATAGGACTATGGATAAACAAACCCGCAATCACATTCTTCAGATTATTGTGATTGGAACGCTTTTTTACTGTTGTATACAAAGGCTGGATGTGATTTTTTTGGCCATCACCTCACTTTTTCAATTATTAAAGCCGTTTTTGATAGGCATCGTAATTGCCTTTATTTTTAATGTGCCAATGAAAAATATTGAGAAGAATCTTTTTGTGAAAAAAGAAAAATGTAAACGTTTCCGAAGGCCGCTAGCATATGTTATTACATTGATTTGTGTCTTTGGTGTAGTGGCAATTGTATTGGCGATTGTTATTCCGGAGCTGATGGAAACTTTTTCCGTGTTAGTTGAACAGATACCCCGGACGGTGACGAATATTCAGCAATGGGTTCTGACGTTATTGGAAGAAAATCCATCCTTGGAAGCACTGATTTCAGAACTGAAAATTGATTGGACGGTTTTGTCGGATATGGCGGTTAATTTCGTTACGGAAATTGCGACAAACACATTTAACTCCGGGATTGGGATAATAACCGGCATTATTGGTGGAATAACCACGTTTGTGATAGCCTTTGTATTTTCCATTTATATTCTGATGCAAAAAGAACAGTTGAGTGTTCAAATCAAGGGGATTCTCAATGCATTGTTGCCAAATAAAGCGACGGAAAAAATACTTGCAGCCGGAACTTTGGCAAATCAGGTATTTACAAATTTTTTGTCCGGACAGTGTGTGGAAGCAATTATTTTGGGTACGATGTTTGTGGCAACCATGACCGTGTTTCGGATGCCATATGCGATGTTGACGGGGATTATTATCGCAATTACGGCCTTGATACCCATTTTTGGCGCATTTGTCGGCTGTGGAGTGGGGGTTTTGTTAATACTCATTGAAAGCCCCGGGCAAGCATTGGGATTTGTCATTTTGTTCCTGATTCTACAGCAAATTGAGGGGAATTTTATTTATCCCCATGTGGTAGGTAACTCCGTGGGCCTACCAAGTATCTGGGTGTTGGTTGCTGTAACGGTTGGCGGAAGCCTGTTCGGGATTCCGGGGATTTTGCTGTTTATTCCGTTGGGGTCTATAGCGTATGCGATGATACGGGATTTTATTAAAAAAAGATTATGAGAAAATAGTCATTTGGATTTAAGCACTTGAGAATATTGGGCATTTTTTGGAAATAGCCTTCACCAGGCCCAACTAGGCGGGGAAAAAGAAAGAAAATCAGTATCAAAACCGAGTGAATTTTCTTATAAAATGTGATATGCTTTATAACAGAAACAAAAGTGAGGATTTCTATGAAAATACTGAATGTAACGGCACAAAAACCGGACAGCACGGGAAGCGGCGTATATTTGACAGAATTGATGAAGGGGTTTCATAAGATGGGGTATGACCAGGCTTTGATTGCCGGGGTGTACGTAGATGATAAAGTATGTCTTATGGAAGGGGAAAAAGCGTATTTTAGCTTTTTTCATACCGAGGAACTTCCATTTTCAATTGTGGGTATGTCGGACGAGATGCCGTATAAGAGTACCCGTTATTGCGATATGACACCGGAGATGACAATGCAGTTTCGTAGTGCATATGAAAAGCGTATTTGTCAGGCTTTAGAAGAATTTCAACCGGATGTGATATTATGTCACCATCTTTATTATTTGACTACACTTATAAAAGAGATGGCGGGAAATATTCC
>JAZNEO010000089.1:0-3107 GCA_045588685.1 Candidatus Avelusimicrobium sp.
GGCCCCTGCAAGGTTGTACGTGTCAGAACCCAAGAAAAAGACGGCTATAATGCTGTCTGCATTGGTTTTGGCGAAGTGAAAGAAAGCAAATTAAATAAGCCCGAACTCGGCTATTTCAAAAAAGCCAACACGACTCCGGTCCGCCACCTCAAAGAACATCGCGTGGCTGACGTAAACGGTTTTGAAATTGGTCAAGTCATTTCACTCGAGAAAATTTTTAAACCCGGCGACTATGTTGACGTGCAGGGTAGCATTAAAGGCCACGGCTTTGCCGGCGGTATGAAACGCCACGGCTTTGCCGGTCAACCCGCTACGCACGGTCAATCTGACAGAGCGCGTGCACCAGGTGGTTTAGCCTCCCGCCGCTCTTTGGGTAAAGTACTTTCCGGTCAACGCATGGCTGGTCATTATGGTACCACCACCCACACCGTCGCTAAAATTGAAGTTATCAAAGTAGACCAAGAAAATAACTTGCTGTTCTTAAAAGGCTCCGTACCGGGTGCCAAAGGCAGCATTGTGTCCGTCTTAGAAACTTCCAAGAATAGAAAACATGTAGTAGCCCCGATTGTGCAGAAAATCTCTGCTTCTAAGGCTGCTAACAAGAAGTAAGGACTTTGACCATGGAAACGAAAGTTTTAGATATTAAAGGTAAAGAACAGGGTTCTATTAACTTGCCCGATAGCTTATTCGGTGTCAAGGCGAACCCGACCTTCCTTCACGAAGTCATCACCGCTTTCTTGGCTAACCAAAGAAGCGGCACCGCGGATGTAAAAACCCGCTCTGAAGTGTCCGGCACCGGTAAGAAACCGTGGAAACAGAAAGGCACCGGCCGCGCCCGTCAGGGTAGCTTGCGTGCTCCGCAATTCCGCCATGGTGGTGTGGCTTTTGGGCCGACCCCGCATTCTTTCCGCCAGGACCTTCCCGTCGCCAAACGCCGCGCTGCGGTGGCTCAATCTTTGTCTGCTAAATTTGCCGAAGGCAACATCGTTGTCCTCAACAATTTAACTTTCAAAGAAGCCAAAACCAAAGCGTTTGCCGATATGCTCCATGTAATTGCTGCCGGCCGCAAACCGCTCGTGCTTGCTGATTTAGACAACACGACCCGTTTAGCCAGCCGCAACATTGCGGGCCTGACGCAATTGGCGCCGAAAGACACCAACGCTTATGCCGTACTCAACAGCAGCAAAGTCATCTTGACCAAAGAAGCTGTAGAGACCTTGGCTAAAACGTTTGTGAAGGAGGCCAAATAAGTATGAGAACCTACAGCATTTTAAAGAAACCTCTTTTGACAGAGAAAAGCCTTGTGGAACGCGACAACAATAACCGCTACGGTTTTGTGGTAGCTAAAGATGCTTCCAAAGGCGAAATTAAAACAGCCGTAGAAAAAATCTTCAACGTTACTGTCGTTAAGATTAACACCATTGCTGTGCGCGGCAAAATGCACCGCATGGGCCGGTTTGAAGGAAAAAGACCGGACTATAAAAAAGCCTTTGTAACGTTGAAAGAAGGCGATAAAATCGAAGTGGTAGAAGCCACTGCGAAGTAGAATAAGGAGAACTACTAACTATGCCTATTAAATCATTTAGACCTTATACTCCTTCCCGCAGAACGATTACGGTGTCTGATTTTTCCGACATCACCAAAACGACTCCGGAAAAGAGACTTACAAAAGGTCTGCGCAAAACCGGCGGACGCAATAACACCGGTATGATCATGGTACGCCACATCGGCGGTGGTCATAAACGCGCATACAGACAAATCGATTTTAAGAGAGAAAAACACGGCGTGCCGGCCACGGTCGTTTCTATTGAATACGATCCGAACCGCAGTGCTCGTATCTGTCTCTTGAAATATGCCGACGGCGATAAACGCTACATCTTGCACCCGATTGGAGTAAAAGTGGGTGATACTTTGATGAGCGGTCCTCAAGCGGATATTAAAGTGGGTAACTGCCTTGCACTCAAAAATATTCCGGAAGGTACTTTTATCCACGCCATTGAATTAAAAGTCGGCAAAGGCGCACAACTTGCGCGCAGTGCCGGTTCCCAAGGCCAATTAATGGCTAAAGAATCGGACTATGCTCACATCAAAATGCCGTCTGGCGAAATTCGCCTGGTCCCCAGCTCTTGCTGCGCGACCATCGGTCAAGTGGGCAACGTAGATCACGCTAACGTGGTCTTCGGTAATGCCGGCCGCAAACGCCATATCGGTGTCAAACCGACGGTACGCGGTAGCGCCATGAACGCAGTAGATCACCCGATGGGTGGTGGACGTGGTCATGGTAAGGGTGGTAACATCCCTCGCTCTCCGTGGAACCAACCGGCCCGCGGCTTAAAGACCCGCTCTACCAAGAAAGTGTGGGGCTGGATGATCGTCAGCGACAGACGCAAAAACAAGGTTAAATAACTATGGGAAGATCAACTAAAAAAGGTCCTTATGTGGATTTAAACCTGTTGGAAAAGGTTCAAAAAATGAATGCTTCCAACGAAAAGAAACCTATCAAAACGTGGGCGAGAGCTTGCACGATTATTCCGGAATTTGTGGGCCATACATTTTTGGTACACAATGGACGGAAATTCCTGCCCATCTACATCTCTGAGAGAATGGTAGGTTATAAACTCGGTGAATTCTCTTTCACCCGTTTGTTCAAAGGCCATGGTGGTATGACCAAAGACTCCACCGCCTTGAAATAAGAGTTGAGGATTGGATATGGAAGCTTGTGCAAAAGCTAAATTTCAACGCTACGGCAGCCGCAAGGTGAACCTGGTATTGGACCAAATCCGCGGTAAAAACGTCAAGGCGGCGGAAGATGTACTTCCGTTTATCGCCAAACGCACCGCTGATTTAGTAGCCAAAACGATTCACAGTGCTGCCGCGAACTTAGAAGTCAAAGCTGGTAAAAAGCTGGACTTCAGCAAAATCTTCATTAAAGAAGCGTTTGCAAACTTGGGCCCCAGCGGCCACTTGAAACGGATTCAACCGGGCCCGCAAGGCCGCGCCATGCCGTATAAAAAGAGCATGTGCCACTTAACGGTCATTGTTTCCGACGAAAAAAAGGGAGGTCGCTAAACTATGGGACACAAAATTCACCCGCGATCTATTAGACT
>JAZNEO010000090.1:0-2881 GCA_045588685.1 Candidatus Avelusimicrobium sp.
ATTTAATTTGCTTTCTTTCACTTCGCCAAAACCAATGCAGACAGCATTGTAGCCGTCTTTTTCTTGAGTTCTGACACGTACAACTTTGCAGGGACCGGCTTTTACGACGGAAACACCATGCAAGTTGCCTTTTTCATCAAAGAGCTGGGTCATACCCACTTTTTCGCCGATTACAAAACGTAACGTAGCCGGAGCTTCTTTGACAGTTTCTGCTTTGGCCGCTTCAGCAACGGGTGTTGCCTCTTGGGCACCAGCAGCATTCAGGTTTTCTTCTGCCATACTTATTTGTTTCCTTTATTAGTTGCTTTTAATAGCCACATCTACACCAGCGGGCAAATCCAATTTCATGAGTTCGTCCACAGTTTTAGAGGTGGGGCTTTTCAAGTCAATCAACCGTTTGTGAATACGCATCTCAAACTGCTCGCGGGATTTCTTGTCGGTATGCGGAGAACGAAGTACCGTGTACTTCTTAATACGCACCGGCAACAAAACCGGACCGGCGACAATGGCGCCAGTTTTCTGCGCGGTTTCCACGATGCGGGCAACACTGTTGTCGAGCATGCGGTGATCATAGGAGCGCAGTTTGATGCGAATTCTTTCTTGGCTGAGAATTTTCGCTTTCTTTTCAGTTTTTTCTGCCATTTTAGTTTCCTTAAGATTACTCTTTTTTCTAAAAAAATTTATCGGCATAAAACCCCACACTGCCTCCGTTTTCCCGACGGAACAGTTAGGAATTTTTTGCCTTTTTCCTACTTTAGTACTATAACATTGTACCAAATTAGGGGCTATTTGCGCTATGTTTTTTAGTGCGTTCACCATGGCACGTAAAACACAGCTTAAATTCGCTTGTTTATATTGTATAATAATTGAGGTTTGTTGTAAAGGAGTAATATGAATTTTCAATGGGAACCCCTACAAACAAATACGGAAATTTTACAAGAACGCCTGAAAAAAAAGACTTCTTTCAATTCTTTTACATTGGCGCCTCTATGGATGCTAGGGATTTTCTGTATTTCTAACATAGCGCCTGCTATGTGGAAAAATCAGTTCTCTTTCGATGTTTTTCAGGATGCTGTTATTAGCTCTGCTTTATTTTTATGTTCCGTGTGGCAATTATTTCTAGGGTTTTGTCTGCTGATTTGGCGTAGTTCGCGGCCGGAACAGAATCTCAAAGCCGCCAAATTCTGTTTTTATTTCAACTTATTTATCTTTCCGCTGGCGATTGTTTGGTCCATAGCAACAGCAGTTCTGATCCAAAATGCACTTGTACTGTTTGCTAACTTATTCATCAGTTTATTGTTAGTGTTGGAAATCACAAAAATCAATCGGCTCATCAAAGCACTCTTGCGGCCGCAGACTCCTTCTGCCAAAGAACAATCCTCCCCTTGTCCGGAGATGTTTCGTTTATGGCATACCCAAAAATCTTTTTTTTGGGCGCCATTTTTATTGATTATTTTTGGTTTATCATTAGGAGCAATTGGCTGTTTAATAGCCGGAGACCCCATTACCAAAAGAGGATTTTTGATTTGTTTGATTATTTCCTCCGTGGGCAGCATACCGGTTGCCTTAATCTTTTGGCCTATATCTTTGGCGGCCTATTTCACCAAACAAACGGGCACCCCTTCGGCTTTTCAACGTTTTATTCGTCATTTTGCAATTATATATATCAATCGAGACATTCCCCCTTCTGAAATTACAGCCTTTCGTTGGTGGCTTTCACATCCTAATCAAGAGTGGCCACCGGATGCGCAATATATTTTCAAACGGATTGATACAGATGCATTTGATTGGCAAGACATAAATAAATGGAGCATTTAACTATGACAAACAATTACGGACTTACTATTGTAAAAGACTATCCTATTAAAGGCGTCAACTTTATTGATATTAACGGCCTACTGGCCACCCCGCAATATTTTGCCGATATTATTGAAAAATTTTGTCAAACGATACAAACCGCTCTCCCGGCTGAAATCTTAAAACAGGCCGCCATTATTACCCCGGAATCGCGCGGGTTTGTGTTTAGTGCGCCGGTGGCGGACCGTTTAAAACTGCCCTTATTGCTGATTCGCAAAAACGGCAAAATCCCCAACAATCCCTTTTCTTTCCGCATTACCAATGAATATTCTACCTATAATATGGAGATGGACGGCGATTTGTTGGACAAGCACAATCATTTTATTTACATTGATGATATTTTGGCTACGGGGCAAACCTTGGCTTCCGTGCGTAATGCCATTGGCAAAAAAGGCAAAGAAGTGGTGCTGGCCGTACACTTAACCGCCGTGGATAGCTTAAAAGAAATGCGGGATAATACTCCCGAGTTGCACACTTTACTGACCAAAGAGATTATTTAATATGCTAAACAAAAAAGGAATGTCTTTTTTAGGGATGCTGATTGCGCTGGCCTTAATTATGACCGTGATGGTTTTTATGATTAAAACCTATCAAAAAAACTTGGCGGTGATGACCGGGAACCAATCGCCCAGCCAGTCCATGCAAGACCTCATCAATGCCAAGAAAAATATAGAAAAAGCCGCCGCCCAACGCGCCGATTTAGACCCGAGCGTGTACCGATAAAGGGCATACGGCTTTTATTTTCCGGCAAAATTTGTTATAGTAAAGGAGAAGTAAAAGCAGTATTACAATTTGATCTGTTTTTGGAACCGTATGTAGAATACGGATAGCTGTAGGGAATCCTACGGCATAAGCACACTCCAAAAACAGCCGTTTTAGGCACTACACGTCCGAGCTGATCCCTCGGAAGTGTGGTGCCGAGTGTTTGCTATCATCAGCAGATGATAGCAAACTACGGCTGTTGTATCTTGGGTTAGTGTGCTTAGCTCAAGTACAACAGCCGTTTTTGTTGTCCTTGCGCTCG
>JAZNEO010000091.1:0-2649 GCA_045588685.1 Candidatus Avelusimicrobium sp.
TCCCCAAAGTACTGCTACACTATGTGCTAGACTACTATAATATATTTCATGCAAACGCAAACAAAAACCCTCAGCTCCAATTTTATATCCTTTACCACTATAGACCCAGTTGCTATGATTACACGTCCCTGTTACAGGCAAATCTAACCCTAATTCATCTAGCGTGGTGGCATAACTACCATTCTCTAAATAATACGCTTGTTGTGCGGCAACGACAGATTTAAGTAATACTTGCATTTTAGCTAAATCAGCTTTTTGTACTGCTTTGGTATATTGCGGCAGGGCAATGGCGGATAAAATGCCGATGATTAAAACTACTACTAATAACTCAATGAGCGTAAACGCTCTCTTACTTTTTAACAACATATACTACCTCCTTTATTAATTTTTTAAATGATACTAAAAAAAAAAACGATGTCAAGCTTTTTTATCCACAAAAAGACAACAAAATACCCCGACACCATATTGTGTCGGGGTTATTGCTGTTTATAGATGCGCTACACGCCGAAATACTGGCGGCCGGCTTCAATAATTTCCAGCAAATGCTTTTCGGCCACAAAGGTCTCTGCATAGAACTTTAAAATATTTTCCGTTCCGCTGGGGCGCACCAAGAACCACGAATTTTCCAAATATACTTTAATCCCGTCGGTATCGCGTACGCGCAACACTTTCTCGCCGGCGACCTCTTTTAAGTCCTGCAAATCGGCCGCTTTGAAAGACTGCACTTTTTTCTTGGCTTCTTCATTGGTGGGTACGTCCACACGCGTATAATAAGGCAAGCCGTACTTTTGCGTTAATTGTTCATACAGCGCGGCAATATCGCCACATTTGGACGCAATTTCCAAAAGCAAGCAGACAGCCAAAATACCGTCTTTTTCCGGAGTCCAACCACTAAGGCTCATACCGGCACTTTCTTCTCCGGCCAAAATATAGCGGCCATTGACAATACCGTCCACAAAATATTTAAATCCGACATTTACCTCATCTATTGTGTATCCTTTGTCTGCCGCAATGCGGTCTAGCAAAGAGGTGGTGCCTAACGTACGGCCGATTTGCATACCGGCTTTCGGATTGCGCGTTTGAATCAAGTAATTAGCTAGCACGCACAAAGCATGATTGGGCGGCACTAATCCGCCGGATTTGGTGGCACAACCAAAGCGGTCCGCATCGGGGTCGCTGGCTCCGGCAAAATCATACTCCCCGTTTTGCACCAGTTCAATCAGCGGTTTCATCGGGTACACAGACGAAGGGTCCATACGTATTTTGCCGTCATGGTCAATGGGAATAAAGTAGAAGGTCGGATCTTGAATTTCATTGACGATGTGCAAGTTGTCTAAATTATATTTTTCTTTAATAGCGCGGTAGTAAGCCAAACTGGCGCCGCCTAACGGGTGGATAGCCGCCTTCAAACCTGCTTTTTTAATCGCGGCAAAATCTACCATTTTTCCTAATGCTTCCACATAGTCCGACACTAAATCCGGCGTGGTCACCAGTCCTTTTTCTTGAGCTTGTGCAAGCGGCATCCGTTTAATGGCAGACAGATTTGTGATATATTCATTGGCATATTTGGCAATGCGGGCCGTCAGCTCCGCTCCGGCAGGGCCGCCATTAGAAGGATTGTATTTCAGTCCCATATCCTGCGGCGGATTGTGGCTGGCCGTTCCGTTCAAACAAGCACTGGCTCGGCCGTGAATAATTTCAAATGAAAATACCGGTGTAGGTAGCGGCCCTTGCGCCAGTAATACGTGCAGTCCGTTTCCGGCCAACACTTCCGCACAAAGTTGCGCCGTATCGGCAGACATTAAGCGGCTGTCCCCCCCGCATAAAATGGGTCCTTCAATTTTATCTTCTAAATGGATTTGTGCCACGGCTTGGGCAATGGCTAACGCATGCGCGGCGCAAAACCCGCGCCCCAACTGGCCCCGATGGCCCGAAGTACCAAATTTAACAGGAGCGATTTCTCCTTCCGGTTTCCAAAACAATTGACGCATACGTTCTACATCCATACGTTCTTTGCTCAAAGTGCCTGCTAACGGACTAACCATAATTACCTCCAAAAAATATTTTTTACTTGCACAAAACGTCCTCTTTTTCTATGATATGATATGTAAGAAAATTAATCAAGAAGGATTTTTTATGAAAAAAATAACAATCGTTTGTTTGTTGATGTTCTCTTTCGCGTTGCCTCTAAGCGCCAGTATGAGTAGTGACTTTAAAGACAACTACCGAGAAGATGGTTTAGCCGCCTATAACCGTGATTTAGCATCCTTGCTCGGCCAAGCTGATTTTCATACCGGCAAAGGGGCTACTTTCCCGGGTTTTGACATTGGCGGAACCTTAACCGCTGTAAAAACATCCAGCAGTAACTTCTCTAAAAAAGATTACTTTTATGCTCCTTTTATTATGGCAGAAACGGAATTGCCCTTTTTGGGATTAGGCGTGGCGGCCCGCGGCACCAGCTATGATGGGTTTGAATCGATCGGCGGCGGACTGAAATGGCATCAAACTGTAGCCGTAGTAAATTTATCGGCCGCCGCTTTCTATGACCATTACAAAACCGATTACTACGACGGCAATCATTATTCTGCCTCTGCTTCCGCTTCTGTCAATGTATTATTTGCCACGCCGTATGTGGGCATTGGGTACGAT
>JAZNEO010000092.1:0-1559 GCA_045588685.1 Candidatus Avelusimicrobium sp.
AACGTCGGAACGATTGGGCACGTAGACCACGGCAAGACGACGTTAACGGCCGCATTGACGAAAGTATTGGCGAGCGAAGGTAAATCCAAAGAGATGGCGTACAGCGACATTGCGAAAGGCGGTGTAGTAAGGGATGCGAGCAAGATCGTAACGGTAGCGGTATCACACGTAGAATATGAATCAGACAAGAGGCACTATGCGCACATAGACTGCCCGGGCCACGCGGACTATATTAAGAACATGATCACTGGTGCGGCGCAGATGGACGGCGCGATATTGGTGGTATCAGCGGTAGACGGTCCTATGCCTCAGACGAAAGAGCACGTATTGTTAGCCAAACAGGTAAACGTACCGAAGTTGGTAGTGTTCTTGAACAAAGTAGATTTGGTAGAAGAAGCGGAACTTTTGGACTTAGTGGAAATGGAAGTTCGCGAGTTATTAAGCAAATATGAATTTGACGGGGACAACACGCCGATAATCAGAGGGAGCGCGTTGAAAGCGATAGAAGGCGATCAGAGCGAAATCGGCGTACCTGCGATAAAGAACCTTTTGGAAGCATTGGATACGTGGATACCTGAGCCGAAGAGAGAAACGGACAAACCGTTCTTGATGGCTGTAGAAGACGTATTTTCAATCACTGGCCGCGGGACGGTAGCTACGGGCAGGATTGAAAGGGGCCACATAAAAGTAGGCGACGCGGTGGAAATCATCGGATTTAGAGACACGTTAACGTCAGTAGCGACCGGTATAGAAATGTTCAGGAAGTTATTGGACGAAGGTATAGCTGGCGATAACGTAGGCATCTTGCTTAGAGGTATAGACAAGAAGCAGGTAGAAAGAGGGCAGGTATTGGCAGCGCCGAAGAGCATAACGCCGCACAAGAAATTTATCGGTCAGGTATATATCTTGAAGAAAGACGAAGGCGGGAGACACACACCGTTAACGCCTGGGTACAAACCGCAGTTCTACTTTAGGACGACGGACGTAACCGGAGAGTTGCAGTTTAAAGGCGACATGATAATGCCTGGTGACAACGCGGAAATAGAAGTAACGTTGATCACGCCTGTAGCGATGGAAGAAGGAGTAAGGTTCGCAATCAGGGAAGGCGGCAGGACGGTAGGCGCCGGCGTCGTTACCAAAATTATCGAGTAATTATAATACGCTCATTTGCTAAAAGGGCCGGTTTCGCCGGCCCTTTTCTTTTGCTATTAATAAGAGTAAGATGTATTTTATTAAAAAGAAAACAATAAAATGCTGGTGAAATTATTTCTTTCCGTATGTATGCTTGTTTCGCCGGTTTTTCTTTTTGCCGGTTCGGGGAAGTTCGCGGAAAATTATAATCAAGAAAAGCGATAAAAAGGATAATTCAAAGAAGTACGGGGAAGCCCTGATAAAAGCCGTAAAAAATAATGATTTTGAAACTGTAAAAAAGCTTGTCTGCTCCGGCTTTGTTTTGGATATTATACCGTTTAATAAATAGGGTCCGCTTGTTTGCGGATATAATGAAAGAATAACGTTATCTCACTTTGATATAATATTAATTATGAAAAAATTATTTG
>JAZNEO010000093.1:0-1927 GCA_045588685.1 Candidatus Avelusimicrobium sp.
AACGTTTGGTGGGCACTCCGATATCTATGGGCAATCCGCATTTTGTAATTTTTGTGCCGGACATTGCAGAAATTGCTTTAGAGAAAATAGGACCGCAGATTGAAACGCATCCTTTATTTCCGCGAAAAACAAATGTGGAATTTGTGCAAGTTATTGATGAACATACTTTGCGAATGCGAGTGTGGGAACGCGGAGCCGGCATTACACAAGCGTGCGGCACCGGTTCTTGCGCTACATTAGTGGCGGCGGTGTTGACGGGAAAAAGTCAGCCGGACGCGGATATTTTACTGGACGGGGGAAATTTGCATGTAAAATGGCCCGAACAAGGCCACGTCCAAATGAGTGGACCGGCAACCAAAGTTTTTGAAGGCGTTTATATGGGGAAAATATGACGTTACTGAATGAGAATTATTTGAATTTACAAGGCAGTTATTTATTTGCAGAAGTGGCCCGCCGTACAGCGGCTTACAAGGAAGCACATCCGGAACAAACCGTAATTAGTTTGGGAATAGGCGATGTAAGCGGTCCGTTGGTGCCAGCCGTAGTGGACGCCTTGAAAAAAGCCTGTGAAGATATGGCCCACACGGAAACATTTCGCGGATATGGCCCTTATGAAGGATATGATTTTTTGCGTACGGCTATTGCAGAGCACGATTATCGGGCTCGCGGGGTGGACATATCCGATGATGAAATTTTTGTCAGTGACGGGGCAAAAAGCGATGTGGCCAATTTTCAGGAAATTTTTGCAGGGTCGGCACGAGTAGCTTTGCAGGATCCGGTATATCCGGTATATTTAGATACCAATGTGATGGCCGGCCGTAGTGGGAAATATGCTCACAACGGCTTTGAAAACATCATTTATTTGCCTTGTACTGCTGAGAATAATTTTGCGCCGGCATTACCGGCTGAACACGCCGATATCGTTTATTTGTGCTCGCCTAATAATCCAACGGGCTCTGTGCTCACGCGGCCACAATTACAAAAATGGGTGGAGTGGGCTTTAGCGCATAAAGCGGTCATTTTATTTGATTCGGCGTATGAAGCATTTGTCCGCCAACCGGATTTGCCGCGTAGTATTTTTGAAATACCGGGAGCTAAAAAATGTGCGGTGGAGTTTCGTTCGTTTTCCAAAACGGCTGGCTTTACCGGGACACGGTGTGCGTATTGTGTCATCCCGCACGAGCTTGTGCTGTGGGATAAACAGGGAAATACGCACCGGGTGCATGAGCTGTGGTTGCGCCGGCAAAGTACAAAATTTAACGGCGTGCCCTATATTATTCAACGTGGGGCAGAGGCGGTTTATACGGCACAAGGCCAAGCTCAAACGCGTGCGGTCATTGACGGCTATTTGGCCAATGCACAGATGTTGTTGCGCGCCTTAGAGAAAGCCGGATTGCATGCGTATGGCGGAACAAATGCCCCGTATATTTGGGTTAAAACCCCCAAAGACTTTAATTCTTGGGAATTTTTTGATAGGATGTTACAAAAGCTACAACTGGTGGGAACGCCCGGGTCCGGTTTCGGGTTAGCCGGGGAAGGCTATTTCCGCTTGACGGCTTTTAATACGCCACAAAATACAAAGATTGCCGCAGAACGGTTGGCGGCTTTATAAACTAAAGGAGAAGATATGTTTCAAAAAGGTTTTACGTTGATTGAACTATTAGTAGTAGTGCTCATTATTGGGATTTTGACCGCTATTGCAATGCCTAATTATACGCGCGCTATTGAAAAAAGCCGCGCTACCGAAGCGATGAATATTGTGAAAGCTGCCAATGATGCCGTATACAGCTATGCGGCAGAACGCGGGATATGCCCGGCCAGCTTTGATAAATTGATAATTGAAATTCCCGTACAGGGAGGCGTACCTCCGGGGGCAACTACGATTACAGCTAAACATTATACCTATCAATTAAATGCGGCGACTAAT
>JAZNEO010000094.1:0-8327 GCA_045588685.1 Candidatus Avelusimicrobium sp.
CTTCCTGTCTCATTCAAATCATCTTCCTGCGCCAAGCCGGCCGGGTTCCAGTATTGCGCGTCAGGACCATAAGCGGTAGCTACACCTGCACCGCCCATACCCATGGCACGGGAACCGACAAATTGCCACGATTGCGCGTAACTCAAAGACGCTACTGTGACACACAATCCAACAAGCATTAACTTGCGAAATACGTTGCTAAACATCATATCCTCCCTATTGGTTTTAGTTAAGTGTATTATATCAAACTGAGGGTACCTATAAAAGAAAACCTCCTGTTTTTAGGCAGGGGGAAAAATCAAAGATATTTTTTATCCGACCAGTAGCACTTTGAGTTCATAAGACAATGCCGCAATCAGTGCCGAAGCCGGAATGGTAATAAACCACGCCCATACAATGCGGTTGGCTACGCTCCAATGCACGCTGGATAAACGACGCAGTGAGCCAATACCTACAATGGCGCCCGTAATGGTGTGGGTGGTGCTGACCGGTACTCCGAGGAACGAAGCTGTCAAAATGGAGATAGCAGAGCCGGATTCTGCACAGAAAGCATCCACGGGGCGCAAGCGGGTAATTTTTTGCCCCATTGTTTTCACAATACGCCATCCGCCAGACAGCGTGCCCAAAGCGATCGCTCCCTGACACAAAAGTACCACACTAAGCGGAATAATAAATTCCCCTTGGCTTACCTTTTGCAATTCTTCATACGAGAGTAAAAAGTCACGAATAGGCGCGGCTTGCGCACTGGCTACACCGCCTAAGAGTAACATGCTGATAATACCCATCGTTTTTTGTGCATCGTTACCGCCGTAGGATAAACTGTAAGCAGACGCAGAGAGTAACTCCAATTTGCGGAAGATTTTGTCTACTTTGTAGGGGTTAACGCGGCGGAATGCATTAAATACCACCGTGCCGATAAATCCCGCAAGCAGGAACCCCAGTAACGGAGAGACAAAGATAAACAAAATTGTCTTAAAAATACCGCTGGCTACCAAGGCTTTTACGCCGGCCTTCATCAATCCTGCTCCAATCAGTCCGCCGATTAGAGCGTGCGAGGAGCTAGACGGAAGTCCAAACCACCACGTGAGCAAATTCCACGCACAGGCCCCGCATAGCGCGCCAAAGACGAGGTTGGTATCTACCACATTAATATCTACGATACCGCTTCCTACCGTCATAGCTACGCCCGTATGAAAGACCAAAAAGGCGATGAAATTGAAAAACGCCGCCCAAATGACCGCAATACGCGGAGAAAGTACCCGCGTGGATATTACGGTGGATACGGAGTTGGCCGCGTCGTGAAATCCGTTCAGGTAGTCAAAAAACAAAGCTAGCAGAATGAGTAAAATAATCCAAGTCATTAGTTATTCTTCACTAAAATAGACTCTACAACATTGGCCGTATGTTCGCAATAATCGGCCACATTTTCCGCTTCTTCATACAATTCTTTTTGTTTGATGATCATAATAGGATCTTTTTCGTTTTCAAACAAATCGGAAATAGCTTCATCACGTACGACGTCAGCTTCGTTTTCCAAGCGGTTGATTTCCACGCATTGCACCAAGGTTTCTTTCATCAGTTTTTTATTGCGCAGTGCGCCGACCGCTTTTTGTAATGCTTTGGTGGAACGAGCCAAGATATCGGCCAACTTTTTGAAGGATTCGGACGGTTGTTTGATTTTATACAAGGCAAACCGGTTGGTAATCATATAAATACCGTCTACAATATCGTCCATATGATTGGCCAAGGCCATAATATCTTCACGGTCGAAAGGAGTAATGAAAGTTTCGTTTAACGTGTTTAGAATGGTATGGGCCAATTCATCTCCATAGTGTTCTCTTTCATGCATGGCACGTACATTTTCGGCGGTGAAAGCATTTTCATCAGTCAGTTTTTTATACAAATCAGCTGCGATGACTAAGTTTTCGGCCTGTTTGTCAAACAAATCAAAAAACTTTACTTCTTTGGGAATTAACATTTTTTTCCTCCATTGGGTTTTATAAAAAACCCCGCGGCCAACATGACACACGGGGGGAAAATCACTTCTTCATACCTTCCGGCAAATTAACAGCAGCGTTTAACAAGAACGGTTTTTTCTTTACCTCTTCCATAAACGCTTCATCACGCAAGCTGTTGCGGTAATCTTTTTCCTGGAAGATATAACGGAATTTGGTATACACGTCATAGGTTCCGGCTTTGAGTGCCACAATGTCTTGCACACCTACAATTTCTTCATCCGTCGGAATAACAAATACTTTTACTTTAGAATCCGGCGTAGAAATACAACTTTCAGCATTTTTAGTTACGGCATCTTTGTTTTTCTCTAAGTCGATGCGGATGCCGTAATTTTCAAGTCCTTCCAAAGCTTTGGCACGGATAGACGGGCTTCTTTCTCCGGCACCGGCCGTGAACACAATTGCATCCACTCGGCCCAGTGCGGCCATATAAGAACCGATATATTTCTTAATGCGGTAACTTTCCATAGCAATGGCCAGCTTGCACAGTTCATCGCCTTCTTGAGCATGATTGACAATATCGCGTCGGTCTGCAAAACGTCCGCCCGTAATGGCTTTCACACCACTTTCACGGTTTAGAATGCGGTACATTTCTTCCGGAGCCATATTGAGTTTCTTCATCATATGGAAACAAATTGAAGGATCAATATCACCGCTGCGGGTACCCATAATCAAACCTTCTAACGGGGTAAGACCCATACTGGTATCATAACATTGACCATTTTTGACGGCGGTACAGCTGGCACCATTTCCGATATGGCACACAATGCTGTTGACTTCATCTACTTCCTTGCCTAACAGCACCGCCGCACGGCGGGAACAATATAAAACGGAAGAGCCGTGTGCACCAAAGCGGCGCATGGAATAATCCGTGTACCATTCTCGCGGCAAAGCGTACATATACGCATAAGCGGGCATGGTTTGATGGAAAGCTGTGTCCATAATACACACATGCATGACATCCGGTAAAATAGATTGAGCCGCTTCAATACCCATGATATGGGCCGGATTGTGTAAAGGAGCTAAGTCAGAGATATTTCTGAGTTCATCGACCACTTCTTTAGTAGCTACCACAGATTTAGTAAATTTACCGCCATGCACGATACGATGACCTACCGCAGCAATCATATTAATGTTTTCGATGACACCTTGTTCCTTGCTTGTCAACGTATTAATTACCAAGTTAATGGCATCTTTATGATTTTTGCAATCTTGTTTTAATTCATAGGCGGGATAGCCCGGACGTTCGTGTGTGATAAAAGAACCGGCAATGCCAATGCGCTCTACGCCACCGGCTGCCAAGCTGCGTTTTTTATCCCAATCGTAAACACTATATTTGACGGATGAACTACCGCAATTTAAGAAAAGTATAATCATTGTTTCCTCTGTGTTAAAAAGTAAAGCCTAAGACTTCTATTTTATTGTAACAAATTAAGAGCCTAGCGTGTGCAAAATATAATTGTCAGTAGAGAAAGAATTTTGTTAAGATGTAAGCAAAGGAGCGAATATGAAAAAATTAATCACACTGCTAATCATTACTACTTTTTTAACTATATCCAATGCTCAACAGGTGCCGTTGGCCGGTAAAGGTTTTATTAAAAACATAGCTGGTATACCGGGCAAACGGGCTTTCTCCGGCGATAGAGAAGACGCCTTGCACGCACGTTTAGCTAACCCGTCTGGTATAGCCGTGGACCGTTTTCACAACATTTATATTGCCGATACGAATAATCACCGTATTCGGCGGGTAGATGCGCGCAATGGTTATATTGAGACGATTGCCGGTAATGGACGGATTGATTTTTTTAGTGATGGCGGAAATGCGGATATGACCTCTTTAAGAGGCCCTTCAGGCTTAGCTATAGACGATGAACATGGCTTTTTGTTTGTAGCCGATGCCGGCCATCACCGCGTTCGGATGATTACGCTCACAAATTATCCAGATATGGTCTTGCAAGATAATGACCCTATGAAACGTTGGGCATTTGCACAAATTGCCACGCCGGATGATATGTCTGATGAGGAAGTAGCTTCTTTTCATATCCCGCGTGGTTATATTTATACGGTAGCCGGTAACGGGCGGGCAGGATATGAAGGAGAAGGAGCTCAAGCTATTGCCAGCAGTTTAAATTCGCCCTCGGCAGTGGCAATCAGCCCAGATGGGGAATTATATATTTCCGATACGGATAATCACCGCATCCGCAAAATTGACCGTAACACTGGGAAACTGATTACGGTAGCGGGAAACGGAGAGCCCGGCGATTCCGGTGATTCCGGGCGAGCAATTAATGCACGATTACAGTATCCCACAGATATTGTATTTGACAAACAAGGAAATTTATTTATTTCTGACACAGGTAACAATAAAATTCGCGTGGTGGAACGCCGTGGTCAACGTATTTTTACAGTAGCAGGCGATGGCAAACGCGGTTATCTGGGGGATAATACTGGCCGGAGTGTAGATGCTCGTTTTAATCACCCGACAGGGTTGGCTATGGACAGTAAAGGACGTATTTACGTGTCCGATACAGACAATCAACGTATCCGCCGTATTAGTATTGATTTTGAACGCAGACAAACTCGCATTGAAACAGTGGCCGGTAATGGACGGCGCGGTTATAATGGGGAAGATATGAATGCTTGGGATGCTAAACTGGCCTATCCCAGCGGGATCACTATTACGCCGCGAGATATGTTGTATATTGCCGATTCCGGCAATAATCTAATCCGACGGGTGGAGGGGATTTCTGCCATTCATGTGCCCACCAGTTACACGGACTATTCAATAGCAGCTAAAGAACCGCGGGATGATCGTAGTTATTATGATGTTTTATACAAACCGCAGGTAGAAACCGCTGAGAAAAAAGGCTCTTAATAAGTGGCGGTTAATAAGGTGTCCGGAATTAAGGATTGAGCAGCTTGTTTGTCGCGGGTTAATTGTGCTTTGAGGGCTTCTAATCCGTCAAATTTTACTTCCCCGCGGATTTTGTCTATAAATGTGATTTCCAAGCGGCGGCCATAAATAGACTGATTAAAATCTAAAATATGTACTTCGGTTAAAGGAGTGGCAAGCGTATTAACTGTCGGGCGGAAACCAATATTGCACACTCCGCGATATGTTTTTTTGCCTAGTCGAACCTTGACTGCATAAACTCCAAGCGGCAGTAATTTATAAAAATTAATATCCAAATTAGCAGTTGGAAAACCCAATCGGCGTCCGAGTTTGTGTCCGGTAATAATTCTACCTTCGGCAGTATAGGGATGTCCTAATAGTCCGCTTGCTGTGGAAATATCGCCGGAGGCTAATGTTTTGCGAATCAGAGAAGAAGAAATTTTTTCTCCGTGAGGGCCGTCATAAAATGGCATTATCTCAAAGTTTATACCGGCTTGCTCACACTTGCGGGCCAACCAGCTATCATTTCCTTGACGGTTTTTACCAAAAGCAAAATCCGGTCCTGCCAGTAGGGCTGCGCAGTGATATTTTTCCAATAAAACTTTCTTAAAAAACTGTTCCGGGGAATACTCTCGATATAGTTGGAAATTGAGCTCCTCACAAGTTATGCCGGATAAATATTTTTTTAGCAGGGATTTTTTTTCCGGCGGGGTAGAAAGTACAGTCATAGCCGGAGCATCGGATAAAAATGTTTTGGGCGGATAGGGAAAATAAAGTACTAAGGGTTTTAATTGGTAACGTATAGCCGCTTGTTCTAAGCGATTAAACAAAGCGCGGTGTCCCCAATGTACTCCGTCAAAAGTTCCGATGGTTATAATGTGTTTGGCTCTCATAACTGCGGCTCCTGTAACCATTGTACTATTTCTGTGTGGGAAACTGTTTTTAATTTGTTGCCATCAAAAGCATTTTGCACGTTGAAAGGGCCGATGCTAATACGTCGCAGTTGAGTCAAGTGGCCGGTAGTTCCCAAGGCTTGGGCCAACATACGCGCTACAGAGCGCACATAAGTGCCGCACGAGCAATGCAAAGTAAACGACAACTGGTCTTTTTCATCCCATATCAAGTCTTGCCAAGAAAAAATTTTAATTTCATTGTAACGGTCTGATATCGGTTGCCCGTTTCGAGCCAGTTCATACATTTTTTGACCGTTAATTTTCTTAGCACTAAAAGGAGGGATTTGTTGATGCACGGCACCGGTAAGTGTCCGTGCAGCCTGTTCAATATCCGATATAGTTATGGAAGGAACGGGGACACTAGTTAGTGGTGTTCCTTGTGCGTCCCAAGTATCCGTATCCGTGCCCAATTTTAAGGTAGCCTGATAAACTTTATCCAGTTTCAAAAATCGATTTTGCAACCGTGTGGCTTGCCGTTCCACCAGTAAAATCAGCAAACCGGTAGCCATGGGATCCAACGTACCGCTGTGCCCGATACACTTGGTATGCAAGACACGGCGCGCAATAGCCACCATATCATTGGAAGTAAAATTTTGGGGTTTATCCAGCAGTAAAAGTCCACTTTGAACCGTGGATATAGAGGTCGTTTTATTGTCCATGAGACAGTAAAATTTCTTGCACGACTTTTGCCAGTTCATCGGCTACAACTTGGACCGGTTTGCCGACTATTTTGAAGCCGGCCGCACGAGCGTGGCCGCCGCCACCGAACTTTTGGGCGATGGCACTGACATCGATTTTATTGCGGGAGCGTAAGTTAACAGATACTTTATCCGGTTCTTCCTTAATCAAGGCAGATACTTCTACGCCCGGAATCATCGTAGGTTGGCTCACAATTCCTTGAGTTTGGGAAGGAACGGCGTTGAGCGGTTCAAAATCAGTTAGAGTGAGTACAATCTCACTGTATTTTTTTTGAAACCGCAATTGCATTTTTTCAAGTGCCCGACCCAATAATTTGAGTTCCGTGTAAGATTTGGTAAAGTAAATAACCTGATTGATTTTATTGACATCGGCCCCCAGTGCGACCAAAGCCGAGGCAACACGCAAGGCTTCTGCGGTAGTGTTTGTATGCAAAAAGCGGCCGGTATCGGTAACCAGTCCGGTATAAAGGCAGGTGGCCTCTTCCGGCGTAGGTAATAAATTATCCGGGGACGCTTCAAATAGTTGAAAAATAATTTCTGCGGTAGAAGAGGCGCCGGAATCAATATGATTGACGTGTCCGTAAGCATCGCTGACCAAGTGATGGTCAATGTTAATTAACGTTTTGGCATTTTTTAAAACACTTTCTAAATCACCACCGCGTTTACGATCCGAACATTCCAGTAAAATCACCGTATCAAACTGCGGTTTTTGAGGCAGTTCGCTTAAGTGAATTTTTTCCAGCCCGGGTAAAAATAATAAATCGGTTCCAATGGCAGGGGATGCATAAGCATAGGCCGTTTTTCCGAGTCTTTCCAGTAAAGAGCAAACAGTCAACGTACAGCCCAAAGAATCTCCGTCCGGATTTAAGTGCCCGGCAACAAAGAAGTTCTGCCCTTCTGAAATAGCCTTCCATACCTGCTCAAAAGATTTTTCGCTATTCATGGTTTTGCTCTTTTTCTTTTTCAATAATTCTAAAAATACTTTCTACCCGACTGGCCTGTTCAGGTGTGTCATCGTACTCAAAACTGAAAGACGGAATCCGTTTTAGATGCAAACGGTGGCGTAACAAGCCCCCTAATTCTTTACGCAAAAGAGACAATTGTTCTTGCGTTTTCTTTTTATCTTCCGGACTTCCAAAGACGGAGAAATATACTTTTGCGGTAGCCAAATCTTTGGTCACGCGTACCGCCGTAATGGTAACAAATCCGCCAAAACTGCCCGCCGCAGTCATTTTAGTAATCTGCGTATTAATTTCCTGTAAAAACAGGGCTTCCAAACGTTTAATTCTGTCTATCATACAGTCATTATAGCATTTTAGACTTGAGCAATAAAAACCCCGCCGAAGCGGGGGGAAATTATTTTTTGGAATCGCCTTTTTTAGCTAAATATACATCTACATCTTGTGTGGTGACCAAACATCCTTTCGGCTGTGCTTCAAGCCAAGGAAGTAGTTCTTTCAAAAAGCCTTCTATCTTTTCCGAGGTATCAATCATCAATACTACTACCGGGAATTTTTCCATCAGTTCAAAAAAGCGTTCATTATGCAGTTCACTGCTGATGCCATACCCCATACGCCCTTTAATGGCGGTGGCCCCTTCCAAGCCGTATTTTTTAGCGCGGCGGATGATGCCTTCATAAAGCAAATGATGGTCCACCACGTCGGTGCTGCTGACAAAAATACGAAGTTGTTTTAGTTTTTTTGGTTGCATAACTGCCCCCTTTTATAAAACTTTTTTAATGAGCAAAAACAGTGTCTGCTGTTACCTT
>JAZNEO010000095.1:0-1873 GCA_045588685.1 Candidatus Avelusimicrobium sp.
GGTCAATTTGCCGTTCAAGGCAGGAATTACTTTACCTACGGCTTTAGCAGCACCGGTAGAAGACGGAATGATGTTGCCGCTGGCAGCACGGCCGCCACGCCAATCTTTCATAGAAACACCGTCTACGGTTTTTTGAGTAGCGGTGGTGGAGTGTACAGTGGTCATCAAACCATTGATGATACCGAATTTGTCATTTAATACTTTGGCGATAGGAGCCAAGCAGTTGGTGGTGCAGGAAGCGTTAGAAACAAATTGGGTTCCTTTTACATAGGTTTTTTCGTTCACACCGCAGACAAACATCGGCGTATCGTCTTTGGAAGGAGCAGACATTACTACGTATTTGGCACCGGCTTTAATGTGAGCTTGTGCTTTTTCTTTGGTTAAGAATAAACCGGTAGATTCTACGATATATTCGGCACCTACTTTGTCCCAAGCCAAGTTGGCGGGGTCTTTTTCAGCGGTGACGCGAATAGCTTTACCGTTGACGATTAATTTATTGTTTTCTACATCAGCTTTGATTTCGCCTTCAAATTGACCGTGCATCGTGTCATATTTGAGCATGTAAGCTAAATAATCCACCGGGGTCAAATCATTGATACCGACGATTTCGATTTCAGGGTGATTCATCGCCGCGCGGAATACGAAGCGGCCGATGCGGCCGAAGCCGTTAATACCTACTTTTATAGTCATACGTTGTACTTCCTCCATTAAATATAAAACTACTTGTCCTATTTATTTTACCAAATTTTAACGATTGCGGGAACGCCCCAACAAACGTAAGATTTCAATATACAACCAAATCAGCGTGACCATTAATGAAAAACCGGCATACCATTCCATATATTTGGGGGCCAGTATGTCACCTGTCATTTGGTCGATAAATTGGAAATCAATCAGGAAATTAAAAGCCGCCACTAAGCAGATAATGGCATTGATAGCTAGTGCCCAACCGCTGTTACTTGTAAAATACGCAACATTCACGCCAAAGAGCATTAATACCAAAGATACCAAGTAAAACAGAGCAATAGCTCCCGTAGCGGCCGTAATGCCGATAATAAACGTGCGATTGACCTTAATAATTCCGGTCCGATAAATAAACAGCATTAATCCAAAAACGAGCATCGTAATCAGAATGGCTTGAGCCACAATGCCCTGATATTGCACATTATAGGCCATAGAGATTGCGCCCAAACAAATGCCCTGTCCGAAGGCATACAACGGGGCTAGTAAAGGGGCCGTAGTCTTTTTAAAAATGATGACCAGTGCCAGCACAAACGTAAGTAGTGAAACGCCTACAGCATAACCTGCCATTACGTTGTAGTGGTTCCAGCTGATCAGTCCCCCCACCACACACAGCAGTAGCAAGAAAAACGTTTTATTAATCGTTCCCTGCAAGGTCATTTGCTCACGTACGCGCAAATACTGTCCTTCTAATGTTTTTTGATAGGCTTTTTCGTTAAATAGTGGATTTCCGTGTGCCATATATTCTCCTTATGAATTTTCTGTATTGTATAAAATTTGCTATTTTCCATTCAGAGATTTTTAGGATTAGAAAATAAAAAAAGGCTGCCTAGAAATCAGCAGCCTTTTACTTACAGAACAATTACTCGAAGAAGGGTTTCTGCATATTGTTGAAGAATAAGCGCTTCTTCACCCGTTCCCAAGCGGCAGGCTCTTGCTTAGAAATGGTTTGTTTAACAAATTCCAAATCATTCTGAGTCAGTATTTGCCAATCCGGAGAGGGAACCGTTGTGCTGGTGTGGAACATATCATTTTCGGATATTTGGAGCGCATAATTAATTTCCCCCTGATTGTAGGCGGCCAGCACTTCGTGTTTTTCTCTATTAGAAATCACAAACAAAGGATCGGTAGC
>JAZNEO010000096.1:0-8764 GCA_045588685.1 Candidatus Avelusimicrobium sp.
TTAATAGCCCGGTAAAGTGGCTCGGCTTTCATGAGCATTCCGGGGCCGCCCCCGTAGGGCCGGTCGTCAAGCGTATGGTGCTTATCGTCGGTAAAATCCCGCGGATTTGTAAAACCTAACTTCAGCACTCCGCTCTTTTGCGCCCGCCCGACAATGCTTTGCCCTAAGGGCATGGCAAGCATTTCAGGAAACGCAGTGACGACATCTACTTGTAACATCAGTCTTCCAATTTTAACGTAACTTTTACGTTTTGTTTGGCCGCCGCCGCGCCCAGCACGGTGCGTACGGCCTTGATGATGCAGCCGTCTTTCCCGATGACCTTGCCTTTATCTTCGGCAGACACATGGGTCGTCAGGTAAATTTTGTTATTCTCAACTTTTTCTTCTACCACCACATTTTCCGGATTTGCGGAGAGGGATTTGAGAAGGATAGTGGCTAACTCTTTCATACCAACTCTTATTATTTTGCGGCCGCTTCAGCTTTTTTAATCAAGCTGGCTACCGTTTCAGACGGCTTTGCTCCGTTTTTCATCCAGTATTGCACGCGGGCTAAGTCTAATTTGACTTGTTCAGCGGTTTCTTTGTTGCACGGATGATAAATACCGAGCACTTCTTTGGCTTCAGAACCGACGGCGGTTTTCTTTTCAATCGCGACGACTCTGTATTGGGCTTGGGCTTTTTTGCCCACTCTTTGTAATCTAATGACGACTGCCATTTGTAACTTCTCCTTATATTCGCCTGCAAGCAGGCGGTGTAATTAAATTGTGGCCGCTTGGCGGATGTCCGCCACCGCTTGGGCCGGGTCTTTCGCGGCAAAAATAGCGTTGCCTGCCACGAACACATTGGCTCCGGCTCGGGCGGCTACTCGTGCCGTTTGCGCATTAATGCCGCCATCTACCTCTAAATAAATAGGGTGATCAGCTTGGGCAATCAATTGCGCCACTTGCTCAATTTGGCGTTGGCTGGAAGGTAAAAAACCTTGTCCGCCAAAACCGGGTTGCACCGTCATGACTAACACCATATCTAAATACGGCAAATACGGTACTAAAAGTTGCGGGTCGGTATCCGGCTTAATAGACAAACCGGTCCATACGCCTTGATCTTTAATTGCTAAAAGAACTTTTTGTACATCCTCTGCCGCTTCCACGTGCACCGTTAAAAAATCGGCTCCCGCTTTGGCAAAAGGCTCCACAAAATGTGAAGGCTTTTCTACCATCAAGTGCACATCCAGCGGCAATTGGGCACGGCCTTGCAGGCTTTTCACAGTAGCCGGACCAAAACTTAAATTGGGTACAAAATGCCCGTCCATAATATCTACATGCAACCAATCAGCACCGGCCTTACGTACTTGTTCCACTTGGTGACCCAGTTGCCATAAGTCCGCAGACAAAATGGAAGGCGCAATAATTATTTTACCATTTATGGGGCCGATTGGGAAAGTCATTGTATTTCGCGCTCCCGTACCAAAATGCCATCCGATAGAATACGGAAGGTGGCGGCTCCGCTATAGGGAATTTCTAAATCAATTTTGCTACCGGGTTGTTTGGGTTCATTAATTACTTCCCGTTCGCCGTTGTTATCTATCAATACCACACGGATACGCATGGCTTTTTTACCCTGAGGTAATTCGTAATGTAAATGATACGTTTTTTCGTCGTCAGAAGCAGGGCGGCGGCTGACCACAATTTCTAAATTAGATCCGGGAGCAATTTCGCTATCTGCCAGCGGTTTTTGAGAAGCAATTACGCCATAGGGGAAAGGAGATTTTTCGTCCTCTTTCACAATTAAATTGATATTTTGTGTGCTGGCCCACAAGGTAGATTCTGCCAGTTTTTTGTTACGGAAATCCGGTACTAAAATGACGCTGGCGGGAGGTTGCCCGTTGGATAAGGTAAGTACCACTTTATCTCCGCGGGTAAGCATACTGTCTGCTTCCGGTTTTTGAGTGATAACGAGTCCTTTATCCACCGTTAAAGAATAAGCATGCTCTACTTTTTCCACCTGAAGACCTGCCTGCCGAATGGCTAGTTGTGCCGCACGCAAATCCAATCCTTGTACGGTAGGAACAAATACCATTTCGTCTCCTTGGCTTATCCAAACCCGGATGACTCTTCCTTCCCGCACCGTACTTCCGGCGGAGGGAATTTGACGCAATACAGAACCGGGAGGAACTCCTTCTGCAAATTCTACACCCGCTTGTTTTAAAGCTAAATTAACAGAAGCTAACGAATTAAGAGCGGTAGTAACAGGCTTGTTGGTAATATCGGGCACTTGCACTTCTTGCCGGGTGTGTACCAAGGCCCCCAGTACCCAATCAATCGATACAGCTAACAGCGCAATGAAAAAAACCAAGACCACAAAAGCCACCACCCATATCGTGCGGGAGGAAGTTTTCTTCTTGGCAATAAAATCATCAAAATTTTGTTCAGTTTCCGATGCCATGAAATATCACTACATCTGTGGCGGGTTTAATACCGCGTCCGTTGGCATAAGCAACAGCAGACATCGGTTTTTTCCCGGCAGGATGTACCTCGGTAATCCAAATAGTTCCCTGCTTACATTTTACTAAAATACCACGTTGGCTTTCAACGGCTAATACCGCTCCGGCAGGAGATGAGGCGGCGGTGTTTTCTGTCAAAGAAGTGCGGAGAATTTGCAAAATTTCCTGTTTGCCGTTCACTTGTAGTAAGGTGCGCGCCTTCGGACCGCAGGCAAGTCCGCGCACTTTATGATGAATTTGTTGGGCAGTCATGGTTTGAAAATCAAGCCACGCATCCGCTTTATCAATCATAGGTGCAAGGGTCGGCGTGCCTACTTGCGGTGTTTTGATGATATGTCCGTTTTGAAGTTGGTAAATTGTCTCGCGCAAGGCTTCTAAGCCTAAAGGAACTAATTTGGTAAATAAGGTTTCGGCATTATCTTGCGGATCCACCGGTATGGATTTTTGTAAAAACAGCGGACCGTCATCTAAACCGGGCTCAATCCAAAACACACTTACGCCTGTTGTTTGAAAATCTTGGAATAAACTGTGTTGTACCGGGGCCGCACCGCGTAGTAATGGTAAGAGTGAAAAATGCACATTTAGAATGCCTAACTTGGGTAAGGCTAAAAAATCCGGACGAAAAATTTTTCCAAAAGCAACAGCCACGCCTAACTCAAACGGGATTTGTTTTACTTCTTCTAAAATATCTTTCATTTTTTCCGGAGAACGAACGGGCAGCCCCAGTTCCAAAGCCCGTTGCTTGACCGGGCAGGGGGTAATTACCATGCCGCGCCCGCGGGGCTTATCGGCCTGCGTAACCACCAATTGCACGTCCGTCAACTCATGTAAGAGTTCCAAGTAGGGAACAGAAAGTTGAGGCGTTCCGAAAAAAATGGTTTTGAGTTTAGACATAGATTATTATTTTCCCGTACTTCCAAATCCACCGTCTCCGCGAGCGGTATCGGAAAGTTCTTGTACCTGTGTGAAAGAGGGGAATAAGACGGGAAGTACCACTAATTGAGCCACTTTTTGTCCGGCCTCAAATATAAATTCCTTCTCGTTCAAATTATATAAGCAGACAATGAGTTCTCCGCGGTAAGAAGCATCAATAAGCCCAGCCATGGCTTTGATTCCTTTGCTTTCTACGGAGCTTTTTCCCCAAATAATTCCGGCAGTGTCTTGCGGTAATTCAATGGCTATTCCGGTATGCACTTGGGTAATTGCATGCGGCGGTAACACCGTGCGTTGCAAAGCAAATAAATCAGCCCCGGCATCGGTAGAATGGGCACGTTGCGGTAAAAGAGCGTGAGGATCTAATTTTCTAACATTCATACAAACTCCTATTTCAATTTAGCAATTTGGTGTAAAGCGCTTTCGGCATACGGTTTTACGGCGGCAGAGCCGTAATGCGACAAGGCAGTTATCGGTGCAATTAAACTTTTTAATAGTCCGATATCGAAATTTTTGTCTGAAGTGTACAAAGCTGCATCCGGACTTGCCAGCACTCCTGCCATATAGGTAGCGGCGCGGATTGCGTTGATGCGTGTATTTTCGTCCGTGCTTTGCAAAGCTTTTCTAAGCGGTTCCACGGCATATCCCGTCATAAATCCTAAGGCAAGCGTATACACAGAAGCGGCCGCAGCGCTTGGCTTGGTTTTCAAACCTTTCAGGATGGGTTCTAAAGTCAAAGACCTGTTTTTAGCCAGGGCCGAAGCAACTGAAACAATAGCATTAGTGTCTGTTTCTTTTTTTGCCATTTTTAACAGGACATTGGCAGCTTGTTCAGTCCCGATATCGGCCAGCCACGAAGCGGCGGCAGAACGAATTTGTGCATTTGCCGATTGCGAGGCGTTTTTGAGTTGTTTTAAAAGCTGTTTTTCGTCGCTGGCTATTAAATTCATCGCCCGCTGTGCAAAAGCCGCATCGTAAATGTACAAATTGACAACGTAAGGCGCGTACGAAGTGTCGGAGGGATTTAAAATGGTATAAGCCGCAGCCGCATATGCCCGTAAGGCCGGATCTGTGCTGGAAATAGCTTCTTGCAAGAGAGGAATCGTTTCTGCATAATTATTTCCCATGGCGGTTAAAATAATCGCGGCGAAGACTTGTTTTAACGGTTCTTGTTCGCGAAGCAAAAGGCGGAATAATTTGGTTTGCTGAGCAGCTGTCGGTGGGATGCGAACTAAACTGGCACCCGTAGAAAAAATCAAATCAGGTTGTTTGGCAGTGATAAATAATTGGAGCACTTGTTCGTTTTGTGCAGACGTACGAACAGAGGCCTGCAATAGCGGCATTATTTCAGACAGATTAGTCGCAGTTTTGCACAGGATAGGTAAAGTATAGAGGGTACATAGACAACATAAAAGTAGTTTTTTCATACTTTTATTATAACAATTTAGGCAAAGCGGGGTAAAAAGCAGCTTGTCTACCGGGTAATTAAGGTAGCCAATTTTTTTACGGATACATTAGCAGAGGCCGTGCGTTGCTTGGTATATACTTTGATCTGGTCCTTTTCTTTTACAGCAACAACAGTTTGATTGCCCAAGGCAAGTAAAAAACGTAAATTTGATGATTTATTCATATCTGGTCCCTCATCTCCATTATAGGATAGCGTTTTTTGGGGGGTAGCGCAAGAGAATTTAGACCTAGGGTTTGCTAGGTCTGCCAAATAGGTCCTACGGCTGGAACTGAGAAGGATATTTTGTTAAAATAATTTCATGAAAAAACTATTAATTCTATGTTTCTGTTTGTTTTCGTTGAATGTGTTCGGCGGGGAGCCTTTGATGTTATTAAATCCCGCCCGGGAAACTTTTCTAAATTTTCCTTCTGCTTTGTTACCGGATAAAACCATTACGGTGTTTTTGCCGGAACCGTCGGTCCCTTTGCATCAACAGTATCCGGTGGTGTATATTTTAGGAGCTATACCAAAAGATGCTCCCGCCGCGCAGGCCGTGCTGGACAAATTCCAAAAGAAAGCTATTTTAGTGGGAATTAATACCGAGGATGTAGATTTAGCAGATACGGCAAAACTAGTCTCTTTTGTGTCCCGGGAATGGGTGCCCTATATACAGGCAAATTATCCGGTCATTGATCATCCTTCAAGCCGGGTGCTCGTCGTGAAAAACCCGTCCGGATTGCGGGCGGCAGCGGCTTTGCTGGCGCAGAAAGAGTTATTTGCACGAGCGGTTTTCTACCGCCCCGGAGAGCAACCTATCTCTTTGGTGGGGAGCGATGAGCATTTGCGTGTGTTGATAGCCGGCCGACGATCGGAAATACTGGCCTTGCAAGAAACCTTACAGGATAAAGGTCTTGCATATGGCAAAGGGTTTGTGGCGGAAATTAGAGAAGAAAGCTCCGTGTGGGATAGTATCAATTTGGATTATTTATTTGCAGAGGACGATTCATTGCAAGTTAAGAAGATAGAAGGAGCCATTACTCCGCAGAGCATTTCATTACCGCTTAGACAATCGGCTACGTTAGCATGGAAGATATTGTTAAAAAATCAAATGCAATTTGATTATATCGCCCCATCCCTGCGCATATCACCCCCCTATTTGCAGTGGAATGCGCAGATTGGTGAGGTAAATGTATTATCCGGAGCGGTGCCCGGAACGGTGAAAATCAGCCTGTTTGTGGATAAACAGAGCTGGCGGGGTAAAATTAAACTCAAAAAATAGCTGAAAAGCACATTTGTAAGCAAAAAAACGGGAACTTGTCAACAATTTTTTTTCAAAAAGGTTCAAAATCTAAAAAATGAACAAAGTTTTAGAGTTCCGTCGGAGAAAAGACGAAAAATGATATATTTACCTATACAAACGGTATATTTATCCACAGATTTTGTGAGTTATCCACAGATTTTAGACTAAGTATTGGGAAAGATAACAAAAATAAAATAAAAAAAGCTGAAATGTAGAGTAAAATAGCAGTTATCCACAGGTTATCCACACTTTGTGGATAATGGAAAACCCAGCAATTTAATTAAAACAAATTCGTTTGGTTTTGCTATAATCTGTAAAGAGCTATTGATTAAGGAGAATGCAAATGTCCTATTTTAAAACCATATTGATAATCGCTTTGGCCATGATAGGTGTGGCGTGCGCCTCCTCTAACAAGACCACGGAAGATGCGGATATTCCGCGTCTAGCGGAGAGAGACCCTATTATCGAAATAGAGGCCAAGAAAAATGCGAAATTGTTTAAACAAACTGAGAAAGAAATGGCAGAAAGTATGCAAGTGCCGGATATTAACTATTTGTTTGATTCGATTCGTCCGCCCGAATATTCTTATGAATTATTAGACAAGTTAGCTAATATCTTGAAAACGCATAAGAATATGAAATTAATCATTGAGGGAAATACGGATATTGTGGGAGACCGAGATTATAACTATTGGTTAGGTGCTTCCCGTGCAGCAGCTATGAAATCTTATTTAGTCAGCCGCGGAGTATTGGCAGATCGGATTCGTATTCACTCGTATGGGTTTGACCGGCCCATTACATTAGATACCAGTAAAGAAGGTCGTTTGGCCAACCGCCGTGTACACTTTGTGTTGACTACGCGGGAATGGCAATCTGTGTATTAAAAGTTTTTTGTTAAGCAAAGCGGCAAACAATTTGTTTGCCGCTTTTTTCTGTCTTCTTTTGAAATATGTTCAATGGAAAACAGGGGCATTTTCCTTCTGAAATAAAAACATTATTTATCACTGCAATAAATGCCTATGCTTGTGTGTTTTATAAATTGCAAGGAGGAAAAAAATATGAAAAAAAATCTTATACTTGTGATAGGATTGGTTTGTTTTCTGAGCAGTGGTTGTATGGCTACTGTTTCGCCGGGCGCTACAGTTTATACGCGCTATGTGGATGTAGTGTCCGAACCGACTGTGGTAGTAGATTCGGCCGTAGTAGTGGATACGGCCCCGATGCTCATTACCCCTCAACCCTTACTTAGTGTACCGCTGTTTCCGTTGGTAGTGGAGCATCATCAATCCGTGCACCATCCGCCGCGGGTAGTGAAACATCACAGACCGGTGCATGTGCCGTTACTGACATCGCGTCATAATGCGCGGCCGCATACGCCGACTAGCCCGCATAGGTCTACTTCAAAACATAATAGGAGATAAAATCATATTAACTACTCGTCCCCCGATTAACCCCGGGGGATTTTTTGGGCCGTTTTTTCGTAGTCCTCTCCTACCGTCATCCCCGAAAGTTGTAATCGGGGATCTCTTCCTTTTTGGCCGTTTTCTCGTCGGGAAATAAAAAAAACTTGACATCGTTTTTTTTTTTAGTATCATTTAAAAAAATTATCAAAGGAGGTCGTATGTTGTAAATAAAATAAGGTCATCCTGAAAGGTTGTAGTTCAGAATATCCACCTTATTTTAAAGAAAGCGGAGGAGATGCTGAGTAAAAACATCTCAGCATGCTCTCTCAAACAAAGGAGGAAGTATGAAAAAAGGATTCACGCTGGTTGAGTTGTTAGTAGTAGTATTAATTATTGGTATTTTATCTGCCATTGCCTTGCCACAGTATCAAAAATCGGTTTATAAGGCACGGGCCACAGAAATGCAGATGATGGTGCGAGCACTGAATACGGCTCAAGAAGCTTATTATTTGGCAAATGGAGAATATGCAGATAGTTTTGATAAATTAGATATCAGATTTGATGTTTTAACTTCTGCTCCGGCGTTGGCCACAGCTTATGGCTGGAATGACTGTCGGACAAAAGGTGATCAATATGCGATTATGATTAATAATGGGTTTTCAATGGCGGGCTTTTTATCTGGGCCGTACATGGGGGGTGGCTTTGCGATGAGAGATCCTTTTGATAATTCAGATGACGAGAGAAAATCTGGTGTACTGTATTGCTTTGATACAAATGGGAATTTTTGCCAGCAATTCTACGCAAGTACCGTTGTAAAGAAATTTAGTGATGGTACATGGTATTCATTTTTATAAATCGTTGTTTAAGAGTGTGCGTAGTGGATACACGAAGAATATTAAAATACCCTCGATTTTTCGAGGGTATTTTAATGGCTCGCCCTGAAGGAGTCGGCCACAAGTCGGCTCGTTGACTCTCGCCGCTTGCGGCCCCGCCTCGCCATACTCGCCTTTCGGTGCAAATACTTGCACCTCAAACTCGTATAAGGCTCCGGCTTTCTCGTCCTTACACGCACCCAGCAGTGGGTGCGCTCAGGGCTATATAAAAACACCCCCAGTTTCACTGGAGGTGTTCTTATATGGCTCGCCCTGAAGGACTCGAACCTTCAACCTACCGGTTAACAGCC
>JAZNEO010000097.1:0-2854 GCA_045588685.1 Candidatus Avelusimicrobium sp.
AAGTAAGACCTATATGGTATTCGGGCCTAAAAGGCCTCTTGTTTTCCACTAAAAATTAGTAAAATAAAAATGTCAATTCAGTTTAAGCTAGGAGATAACAAATATGAAGAAAGTAATCGTTTTAGCGGCTGCCTTGTTAAGTGTGAGTGTGATTGGTTATTCCCAAACTTCAGCAGCAGAAGCGAGCCGGAGAGAAAAGATAGCAGTAGGGGCTCTTACTCTAATGCTTCAAGATGCTAACTACAAAGAAGAGTTAAAAATTGTAGGAGTAAAATTACGAAAAATAACTGCTGAACAATCAAAAGCCTTAGCACAAGCAAATGTTGCGGTAGAGTATATTAGATTGTGGTTAGAGCCGAAAATATCTTCGGATAAGGAACTGTTTGAAGTAAGTTTAGCCCTTAGAAATATTAAATCTGCGAATGACTTTCTTTTGCAATACGGAGGGGAAAAAAGTGATAAAAAACTGCGCATGCGGGCGCTTGCCACTATGAGCCATTTTCATCAAAGTCTTCAAACGTTAAAAAAATTGAATGGTGCTATCTATAAAGAGGTGGAATATTTATTAACGGATCCGAGACTACCGGAAATTGAAAGAGAACTATTCGAATGTGTAGATCAAGGATACAAAGAGTGCTATAAATAAAATGTAGTCTTGATCTCTTGAAGCCGTTACATAGGCTTGTAGATATGAAAACTCCCCGATAAAAATCGAGGAGTTTTTTAGATGAAAAAAATGGGCAGTACAGGATTTTCCTTCCGGTCATTTTTCTGACGGAAAACGCCTGCAGTCCGGCCTCGCGGTTTTTTCAAATAAAAATCCCTTGAGTCTAGGCACAGACGAGGGAGAGTATACTGTAAAAGGGCGGAGCCCGAGGTATCCGACCGAGTCTGCAACAACGAATCAAGGGAATTTTTAGATGAAAAAAATGGGCAGTACAGGATTTGAACCTGTGACCTTCCGCGTGTGAGGCGGACGCGCTACCACTGCGCCAACTGCCCTAAATCTTTTAACGTAATACTTTCATACTTGGTAGTCGGCTTCGTGGAGCACGTCCGCTTGGCGGACGACTTATGTTACTAGCACTGCGCCAACTGCCCTAAAATCTATACTCTATTATAGCAATTTATCGTTCTTGAATTCAAATGCGTTAAATAACCTTTCCTACAAAAAAACCATTTTGTTATACTATATATATACTTACTTTGCGGAGGCGCAATAAAATTATGGAATGGAGCATGCTGTTTAATACCTTTATCGGTATTATCGCTATTTTAAACCCAATTGGAAATATGCCTATCTTTTTAGGATACGTGGAAAATGAAACTCCCAAAGTGCAACGCGCGGTGGCCATGTTACTGGCGTTATCTATTTTTGTGTTAATGTGTGTTTTCTTTATTTTTGGTACACGTATTTTGAATATGTTTGGTATTACGTTGCCGGCCTTCCGTTTGGCAGGGTCTATTATGATCTTGCTGATTGGGCTGCGCATGTTGCAGGGGAAAAGTAAATTTGAAAACCAAGGGATTGAAACCTCTCCGGTTACCGGCGGTACTTTTATGCAAGCAGGCAATAGTTTAAGCCGTATTTTAGTGCCGGTGGGGATGCCGCTTTTTATCGGCCCGGGCACAATTACTACGGTTATTCTGTATGCGGAAAAAAGCACTGATTTGCTGACCTCGCTACTAATGATTGTAATTTTGTTTTTAAGCTCCTGCATTGTGGGGGGCGTGCTGGTTAGCTCGCGTTATATTTTTGACCGCATTGGGCGCAACGGTTCACAAATTGTGGTACGGTTTATGGGTATGATTTTGTGTGCGATTGCCATGCAATTTATGATTGACGGCGTTGCCCAACTTTTGCCCGGCGTACTTAACGCAGACTTCATCCACAGCGCGATAAAATAAGAAGTTTCATCTGTTTGTGTACTGTTGAGATTAATCTGTATCCGGCGTTAATATAATTACTGTACTCGATAAAAATTACAAGATTCATAATCGTTAGTTTCAGTATAAAACAGGCAATTATTGCGGTTAATGTAAGGCCCTAAACTTCTGCAAGCTTGGTTAGCAGCTTGGTTGGAAACTCTGGCTATACAGATGATTTGAGAGCTTTGATATCCATAGGATTCCGGCAAAGAGGAAGCTTTATAATTTAATAAATAAATAATGCCTGCATTCCCAGTAGAACCGTCCATTTTCCCGAGGTTGCTATCTCCTAAAGAAATCTTTGATCCATCTGTCAGCTCTACAAATTTATCCCCGAATCTACTGGCTGTTTTAATTTCTGATGTGTTAAATGGTAAAGAGTTCAAATCAGTAGTATAACTTCCATTAGCTAGATAATATGTTTCTTGTTCATCGGCAATTGTTCGCATATGTTGCATCAAAGCCGCAAGGCGGGCTTTTTCTGCAGACACTTGATATTGTGGCAAGGCGATAGCCGTTAGGATGCCGATGATAAGGACAACAACTAATAATTCGATTAGGGTAAATCCGTTTTTCATATTATTCTCCTGTTGTTTTTGGAAAATAATATGTAAAAAAACGGCTATTCCTGCCGGGCTCTTAACCTTACCCAAACAATAACAGCCGTAGTTTATCGTGAAAAACGATAAACATTTGGCACAAACGGGTGGCCGCCCATTTGTACCTAAACGACTATTTTTGGCGGTTAAGAACTTGCCGTATCGCCGACAAGAATCTGTATTCTACATACAGTTCCAAAAACAGATGAAATTGTGTACTACTCTTTTAGTATAACAAAAATGGCCGCTAATGTTTTATACAATATACCTATGGAACAGTTTAAGCTTGTTTCCCCTTTTCAACCGTCCGGCGATCAACCCAAAGC